>NZ_JBMKHT010000027.1:0-59241 GCF_049238165.1 Enterobacter cloacae complex sp. IR5422
CGGGTCTGGCGGCGTTTACTGGAAAACTCACTGTCGGCAAAAGTCAGTTGCTGGCTCATCCGGTTACTCATTCTGGGTTCAGGTTACAACACGATGATCTCACATCTCGGACTTATTCGCACCTTCCCTAACTCTTCTAAAGTTGTAACAATATCATTTTCATCTTTATGATCATCTTCTTCGAGAGGCTGTGTTTCGATTGGAGGTTCGATGGGGGTTGGAGCAATACCAGTAATAGCTGATTTAAGCCTCTCATTAACTTGATCATTTATGTACTGGCTTGCGGCCTTTTTCGTAAGATTTAGAAAAGATTCTCTTACTTTTTGGGTTAGCATCCCGTCATAAACTCTGGATGCAAAGAATTTAACGAAGTCGTCCTCAGGATTGTTAAGTTGTGAATGTAGTATTCTTTTAATCTGACTGACGTATTTCAATTCTCCAGCAGCATTAATAATTGACTCAAGATCAAATGATGATTTTGTCAATTTTTTTAATTCAGGGACAACATTTTCATCAATATCAAGTAGGTCGACTTCCAAAAATGGTTTCTCATCCATCTTATTAGGTGCATCAAGATCGGTATAAAATCTATATATTTGCCCGTTTGTTAAGATTGATATCCGTGCGTTTGTAACGTGAAAGTATCTAAAAAGCTGCGATGCATGGTTTATATTTAACGGCTCACCAATTTTTTTACATTCAATAAGTATCTGTACATCATTGTTTTTCATTATTGCATAGTCAATTTTCTCGCCCTTTTTAGTGCCTATATCACATACAAATTCGGGTGTGACTTCAGAGGGATCAAAAACATCGTAACCTAAAACATTATGAATAAAAGGCATCACAAACGCAGTTTTTGTTGCTTCTTCGGTATTGATTACTTCAATTTGTTGTCTGATTTTAGTAGATAATGCATTTAATCTTTCTGTAAATTCCATTGGATACCCTTATTTTTCTACTGTGTGTCTTGATGGAATAGCATTAAAATGCATGTCATTCAATGCTAGCCAGAATTAATTAGCAGCAAAAAAATATTTCCGAGGTTTAGATCACAGACTCGTTAAACTGAAAACAGATAAATAAGGCCGATGCTGTCGAGATTATTAAGTATATTATATATATCGTTATGTTTTATTTTTCTTGTTTATGCTTTATTTCCACCAGGTCCACATTGCCTCTTCTCCACGATTTGCCCAACTCCGGTAGGCCTTTTCAAACAAACGTGGCTAACACCCGCCGTCTGGAAACGGCGGTACTGTAAAAAGCATATCAACTCCGGCCGATCACTGGCCGTAATAGGCATTCACCCCATGCTTGCGCAGATAGTGCTTGTCGAGCAGCTCCTGCTGCATAACCGGAAGCTGTGGCGCGAGCTGGCGAGAGAACAGGCCCATATAGGCGCACTCTTCCAGCACCACGGCATTGTGAACCGCATCGGCCGCGTCTTTACCCCAGGCGAACGGGCCGTGGGAGTGGACCAGCACCGCCGGGATCTGCATCGGGCTGAGATCGCGCTCCTCGAAAGTTTTGATGATCACTTCACCCGTCTGGTATTCGTATTCCCCGGCAATTTCTGCCGAGGTCATCAGGCGCGTGCAGGGAATGGTTCCGTAGAAATAGTCCGCGTGTGTGGTACCCCAGGCCGGTAAATCCAGCCCCGCCTGGGACCAGATAGTGGCGTGTCGCGAATGGGTATGCACGATGCCGCCAATCTCCGGGTAACGACGATACAGCGCAAGATGGGTAGGCGTGTCTGAAGAGGGTTTTTTATTACCCTCGACGACCTGACCCGTGGCGATATCCACCACCACCATATCCTCCGCCGTCATCACGTCGTATTCCACACCGGACGGTTTAATGATCATCATGCCGCTTTCGCGGTCAACCGCGCTGACGTTGCCCCAGGTAAAGGTCACCAGCTGGTGGGCGGGCAACGCCAGGTTTGCTGCCAGTACCTCGGCTTTAAGTTCGTCTAGCATGTCATGCCTCCTTCCTGCATACGGGCTTCAATCCAGCGGCGCGCCTGGATAATCTCCAGCACCGGCTCTTTTGCTTTTTCGGTCCACATTTCAATCAGAAATGCGCCGCGATAGTTCAGTTGATGCAGCGTGTTAAACACGCCAACGAAATCGACGCAGCCCTCGCCAAACGGCACGTCGCGGAACTGTCCGGGGCTTTGTGCGGTGACGGGTTGGGTATCTTTCAGGTGAATAGCCGCAATGCGGTCAATGCCCAGCGTCAGCTCGGCGGTGACGTCGTTACCCCACGCGCTCAGGTTGCCAACGTCCGGATAAACGCTGAACCACGGTGAGGCGAGCATGTCGTCCCACTTTTTCCATTTGCTGATGGAGTTCATAAACGCGGTGTCCATGATCTCCACCGCCAGCATCACCTGTGCGGCGGCGGCCTGATCCACGGCCCACGCCAGCCCGTCGGCAAAGCGCTGTTGCGTCCCCTCGTCATGCGCTTCGTAATAGACGTCATACCCGGCAAGCTGGATGGTGCGAATGCCTAAATCACGCGCCAGCCTGATGGCTTTGCTCATGATCTCACGGGCGCGTTCGCGCACGGTTTCATCGCGGCTGCCAAACGGGAAGCGACGGTGTGCAGACAAGCACATAGAGGGGATCGCCACGCCGGTTTCCAGCATCGCTTCCACCAGAGAGGCGCGCTGCGTGGTGCTCCAGTCGAGGCGTGATAATCGCTCATCGGTTTCATCGACAGACATCTCGACAAAATCGAACCCGCAGCTTTTCGCCAGTACCAGCCGCTCGGGCCAGGAGAGATCTTTTGGCAGCGCTTTTTCGTAAATACCTAACGGATGCTGACGCATGATTACGCTCCCCAGATGTCGCGAATGTGCGAATGGAATGCCTGTGCCACCTGCGGCGGATTGGCGGCGCCTGCCAGCGCGCGTCCGGCAATAAAGGCTTTGACGTTGATTTGCTTAAACAGCGGCAGGTCGGCGGGGGTGATACCGCCGGTAATAGAAAGCTGCAAACCGATATCGGAGAGCGCTTTCATTTTTACGAGATCCTCCTCACCCCACTGCTGGCCGCTCGCCTGTGCGTCACGTCCGCGGTGATAAATGGCCTGCTTCACGCCGATGCGATGCCATGCGCGAGCATCGTCCAGCGTCCAGTGACCAAAGAGCTCCATCTGGATTTCTCCCCCGCGGCGCAGGGCCACCTCGTGGCCGCGTTCAACGGTGGCCAGCGGGGCGGCGCAGATGATGGTCATCCAGTTTGCACCCGCGCCAAATGCCTGCTCTGCCAGGGTTTCTCCGGCATCGGCCACTTTCCAGTCCGCAACGATGATTTTATCCGGGCACTGCTCGCGCAGGGCGCGCACGGCGTTTAGCCCTTCGGTCAGGCACAAAATGGTGCCCGCTTCGACGATATCAACGTGATCGGCAAGCAACGCGACATCACGCTGCGCGGCCTGAAGAGAGGTATGGTCGAGCGCCAGCTGCAGTAATGGTCGGCTCATAGGTTGTTCTCCTTAACTCGGGCGTGATAGCCCTGTAGTGCTGAAATCAGTAGCTGATAGCGCTGATACTTGCGCTGATAGGCCTCATGGGCGCGCATGTCAGGCTCAATGACACGAATGTCGTGTCGGAGGGCGCATTGCGCCGCATGGAAATCGGGATACACGCCGGTGCCGACCAGGGCGGCCAGGGCGGCGCCGGAACAGCCGGTCTCTTCCAATTGCGGCAGTTCAATCGCCAGTCCGCTGACGTCCGCGAGCATTTGCATCCATACGTCCGAATGGGTTGGGCCACCCGTCACGCGCAGGGCATGTACGTGGGTAAAGCGCTCGAGCATGCGGTTGAGGTGGGTCATGTGGCAGAACACCACGCCCTCATAAACCGCCTGCAGCAGGTGCGCGCGTGTGTGTAGCGCCTGCATTCCGTAGAAACCGCTGGTCATCTCCAGCCCGGCGTTGCTGCCATAGAGGAACGGCAGGAAATACACATCGCTTTCGGCTTTCGGCAGGCTGGCGACGGCGTGGTTGATCTCGCTGAACGACATGTCGCCCCACTGCGCGGTGAGCCACTCAAGGTTGCCGGACGAGGTCGGGCAGGCTTCGTGAACGATGTACTGCTGCGGATGCACGTAGCGGCCATAAACGTAGGGGAAGGGTTCGTTGCTGCGAAGCGCACTGGCGATCCCGCTGGTGACGGCCCAGGTCCCCATCACGGCGTTAAGCGTGTGCTCGTCCTGCAGTCCGGCGCAGAGCGCGGTGGAAACCACATCAAACAGTCCCCCCACGACGGGCGTGCCCGCCGCAAGACCGGTCAGGGTGGCTGCCTGAGCGGTGATTTCCCCGCAGATTTCTGCTGAACCGACAATCGGCGGTAGGGCGCCGTCAATCTCGCTGATCCCGAGCCAGCGCGTAAGCTGCGGGTCATACTGCCCGGTATTCATGTTGTAGAGATTGGACTCGGAGATGTTGCTCTCTTCACCGCCCTTCATGCCGGTCAGGCACCAGCGCAGATAGTCGTGCGCCATCATCACGCAGCCAATTTGCTGATACCGCTGCGGCTCGTTCTCTTTGACCCAGCGCAGAAGCGAGGCCGGATGCCCGGTCCACAGCGTCTGGCGCGTATGCGGGTAGAGTTTTTCGGGAATGCCGTCCTGCTGCCAGCGCTGCACAATCTCCAGTGCCCGGCGATCGGAGGAGAGGATGGCGTTGCCCAACGGTTGGTCTTGTTTATCGAGCAGAAACAGCCCCTTACCCTGCGCAGAAATGCCGACCCCATTGATCTGGTTGCCGTTTACGCCTGCATTCTTGAGCAACGCGGCGATGGTGGCGTGGCAGTGCTGCCAGAGCTGATGCATATCCCGCTCGGCGTAGCCCGCTCGCGGGCTGAGCGTGGCAACGGAGCGGCGTTCGATACAAACTTCTTTGCCCTGGCGGGTGTATAAACCGGCTTTTAGATAAGTACCGCCACAATCGATACCCAGCCAGAAGGGCTCTTTTTCACTCATCTTCATCTCGCTTAATTGCCGGGTGGCGCTTCGCTTACCCGGCCTACTGTTCGGTTTTCTCCCTCTCCCCGTGGGAGAGGGCTGTGGTGGGGGCATCAGGCCGCACGCTTATGGGGATTTACCGTGGGATTGGGCTCTGCCCCGGCATCGCATTTCGCCGGCAACAGCAGGGCCAGCAGCGACGCCAGCGCGAGTGAAACGGCCAGGCAGTAGACGCCTGCATCTTTGCTGTACAGGGTGATCAGCACGCCAACGGCATACGGGCCGCAGAAGCCACCGAGGTTACCCAGGGCGTTGATCACGCCGCGCGCGCCACCTGCCATTTCGGCGCTAAACAGTCTTGCCGGTATCGTCCAGAACACCCCCGCGGCGGATTGCAGGAAGAAACCACAGCCCACCAGTGCGGCATAGGCCAGCCAGATGTTTGCTTTCACGGCAACGGAGAGGAACATGCAGAGCGCGAAGCCAATCAACGGCAGGGAGACAAACAGCTTGCGCTTGCCGGTGCGGTCAGAAAGCGAGGAGAACAGGAACATGCCCGCAATGGCGCCGATGTAGGGCAGGATGGCGAGCATCCCCACCTGACCAATGCTGGTGTGCGTCAGCTCCTTCAGAATGGTCGGCAACCAGAGGGTGTAACCGTAAATCCCGGTCTGATAGAAGAAATTCAGGGCGATCAGCTGCCACATGGTTTTGTCAGACAGCACCGCGCTGAGCGAGGCATTTTTCACCTCTTTTCCGGCGATGGCCTGCTGTTCAGCCGCCAGCGTTTGTACCAGATAGTTTTTCTCGGCCGCTGAGATCCAGCGGGCTTCCTGCGGACGGTCGTACACGGTGAACGCCCACAGCACCAGCACAACGACGGACATCAGACCTTCAATGATGAACAGCCAGCGCCAGTCAAGTGCGGTAATAATCCATCCCGACAGCGGGGCGGTGATTATCCCGGCGATGGGTACGAACATGATCACAATTGCGTTGGCGCGACCGCGTTCGGCATCCGGGAACCAGTTGCTGATCATGGTGAGCACAACGGGTAGCATCCCGCCTTCCGCCACGCCGAGTAAGAAGCGCAGCACCAGCAGCTGGTACTGATTCGTCACGAGACCCGTGAGCACCGAGATCACCGCCCAGGCGACCAGTGACCAGCCGATAAATTTCTTGCCGCTACCGTGCACCGCAATCTTGCCGCCGGGTACCTGCAGGAACAGATAGCCGATAAAAAATATGCCGCCCGCGAGGCCTGCCATGGTGGCGGTAATACCTAATTCTTCGTCCATACCTCCCGGCATTGCAAACGCGATATTCACGCGGTCCATATATGAAATAATACAGGCGATAAGAATAGGAGGAATGATTCTTAGCCAGCGCTGGCGCGGAATGTCCGTATGTAGAGCATGAGTAGAAATATTCATAGTTAATCTCTCAGTAGGTAACCGGAATAAACTTTTCTTATTGTTATTGCGTTGCTTTATTCATTGCGCTGATACCGTCGCGCAAAATGGCGATGCGATGGCTGACATCAGCATTAGCATTTATTTCCAGTAATTTAATACCGGAGAATTTCAACGTTGCGGCGCTCGCCGCAGTAAAGAGTGCTTTTGCACGTTCAGTGGACATCAAACTATCGGCACAGAAGGAAGAAAATGGCGCGTGCAGATCCTGCCATTCACCGTACTCGCCGCTGGTGGTCGTACCCGAGAACATCAAGGCCCCCAGTTTCCCGGCATTAAGCGCGGCCTGAACGTGGTCAAGCGGAAGGGTGGTGTTACGGCCTTCGATGGCCGACCGCGCCCAGTTGATGCAGACGCTGATATCCGTGTCTTTCACCACCTCCAGCACCTGCTCTAAGGGCAGGAAGCCTTTACGGGGTGCGACGCCGGTCATGGCATCGCAGTGTTCCAGCACCAGGTCGCAGCCCCAGTCCCAGCTTGTTATTTCACGGACGGAGCGGGAAAACGCGTCGGTGGCTTGTTCGACCGAGGCATTGCCCGCCTGCGGGGCCGCCTGCATCTCAAGAGCAATCACTTTCCCCGGGAAGCGGGTATTCACGGCGTTAATTTTTTTGTGCAAATGTCGGTAAAAGTCCACGCACGCTTTACGCTGCGCGTCGTCAGCCGAGGCCAGGCCAAATGCGCCGTTGATGCCGCGGCGCCGCATGGTTTCCATAACTGCCGTGACCACGATTTGCCAGTCCCCCGGGGTATGGCGGAACAGCCATTCGTCACCAAGGGGATGAAGATTTTCAAGGCAAGGCTGTTCCAGCCCGCGAATATTCGGCGTGTCGGAAAGTTCCCGCCAGAAGGTTTGTTCTTCTTGTTCCCCTTTCTGGTGAAACGAGGGTGCGCAGGGGTACGCACCAATAATAAAACCGGTATTAGTCATTTCGCGTTCCTGTATTTATACCCGTCATACTTCAAGTTGCATGTGCGTTGGCTGCGCTCGTTCACCCCAGTCACTTACTTATGTAAGCTCCTGGGAATTCACTCTCTTGCCGCCTTCCTGCAACTCGAATTATTTAGGGTATATCAGAAAATTAATCTAATTCGCTGATTGCCACTTTCACCACAATCTTACGAATTGTGGTTTCCTTGTTTTTAATACAGGCAGGACGGTGCATATCCTGCGGAAAAAATATGGCATAGCTGCCGGGTATCATTTCGATAAACGACTCATTTTCACTGTTGTGATAAAAAATAATATCGCGCTGTTCCAGCAATGATTCGCTTATTTCGTTATTACCAGTATCAATCGCGATACCGATTTTCTCTTCACCCCAGGCCAGGAATTGGATATCCAGATAGCGGCGATGCACTTCCGGGCGATTCTCGTGCAGATCCTTTGTTGTCAGGTCGAGAACCTGGGCAAAAATGTTGCGACCTTCAATTTCTACTACGCCTGGCTCCAGGGTGGTGAAATCCGTCGTGCGCAGAAAATGAAGGGCTTTTTCAATCGCCCGCGGCAGGCGACACGGATTTGGCTGGGAAATATGTCCGAATATCATGGCCCACTCCTTACAGAGACTGGATTTTCGCCCACACGCTGTCGTCAACCGTGATGCCGTTGCGGCGGTTCTCTTCAAGCAAACGGGTAAATTCATGCCCTGGCAGACGGATGGCGACATTCTCATCTGCGCGTTCGGCAGTGGTGATGAAGTCCATAATGCGCTGCAGTTTGGCATCGCGGGTTGGGCCATCGATCAGGCGATCCACCTCAATGGCGATGAAGATCTGCGATACGCCGTACTCGTCGCTGTTGTCCTGGGTCACTTCCGCGACGGAAGATCCGTTTGAGAGCAGGGTGGCGATCATATCGAGCACGATGGATAAGCCGGACCCTTTCCAGTAGCCCATGGGCAGAATACGGCGGTTTTTCTCGATCACGCCCGGCTCTCTGGTGAGGTGACCTTCGTCGTCAAAGCCGCCATCTACCGGCAACACGCGCCCGGCCAGGCGGTTCACCTCCAGCATGCCGTAGGAGAACATCGACATCGACATGTCGACCATGGTGATCGGGGTCGACGGAATGGCAACGATCAGCGGGTTTGTGCCGATGCAGCACTCTTTTGATCCCCACGCGGGCATCACGGCAATCGAGTTGGTCCAGCAAATGCCGATATAGCCCTTCTCCGCCGCCTGCCAGCCGTAGCTGCCGCCGCGCATCCAGTGGTTCGCGTTACGCAGTGCCACCAGACCAATGCCGTGATCGGACGCCAGCTCGGTGGCGCGATCCATCATCTTCTTCGCCGTCAGGTTGCCAATGGAGCGCTGCGCATCCCACTGTTCGATGGCGCCTAATGTCATCACCCGTTTGGGCTGGGCGTCAGGAATGATATCCCCTGCATCAAGCTGCTGAATAAAACGCGGGAAACGGTTTACACCATGCGAATAGACGCCGGATTCCGTGGTGCGGGCAAACATCTCGGCGCAGGCGTCTGCGGTTTCCGCTTTCACGCCGCGGTCGAGCAGAACCCGATTGAACGCCGCTTTCAACTCTTCGAAAGTCACTTTCATCCCTGTTCTCCTGTTCTTTTAAGGGCAAGTGTGAGTGCTTTTTTATCGCTAAATTCCACTATGCGAAATCTGATTTCAAATATAGCGATCAAATTTTGTCAGATCAACGACATTCATGTTTTTCAAAATCGATTAAAATCAATTGGTTGTTTTTTTTCTGTTGAGATCGTGAACTGACCCACACTTTGCGCTACCATCAGGACGCGCTAAACAGGAGCCATGTAATGAGCATGAAAGAGAGCGAAATGACGCAAGAGAAAGAGAGGCCAGCAGGCAGCCAGAGCTTGTTTCGCGGCCTGATGCTGATTGAGATCCTCAGCAACTATCCGAACGGGTGTCCGCTTGCACATTTATCGGAACTGGCGGGGCTGAATAAGAGCACCGTGCACCGCTTGCTGCAGGGGCTACAGTCGTGCGGGTACGTGACCCCGGCACCCGCCGCGGGCAGCTATCGCCTGACCACCAAATTTATCGCCGTCGGGCAAAAGGCGCTGTCGTCGCTGAATATCATTCACGTGGCCGCTCCGCACCTCGAAGCGCTGAACATTGCGACCGGCGAGACGGTGAACTTCTCCAGCCGGGAAGACGACCACGCGATCCTGATTTACAAGCTCGAACCGACAACCGGTATGCTGCGCACGCGCGCCTATATCGGCCAGCATATGCCGCTCTACTGCTCTGCGATGGGCAAGATTTACATGGCGTTTGGCCATCAAGATTACGTGGCGAGCTACTGGGAAAGCCATCAGGAACAGATCCAACCTTTGACGCGCAACACCATCACTGAACTGAGCGCCATGTATGATGAGCTGGCGGAAATTCGCGATCGCAGCATGGCGATGGACAAAGAAGAGAACGAGCTGGGCGTCTCCTGTATTGCCGTGCCGGTGTTTGATATTCACGGCCGCGTTCCGTATGCGATCTCTATCTCGCTATCGACGTCGCGCATGAAGCAGGTGGGCGAGAAGAACCTGCTCAAGCCGCTGCGCGAAACGGCAGAGGCTATCTCAAAAGAGCTGGGTTTTAACGTACGCGAGGCGTAACAGATGAACCGATTTATCATGGCGGATGCGGAAAAATGCATCGGGTGCCGCACCTGTGAAGTGGCCTGTGCGGTCGCGCATCAGGATGACTTCACCGCAGAGGCTTTTACCTCTCGCCTGCGGGTGGTAAAGGGGGATGCCTACACTACGGCGGTGGGTTGCCATCAGTGCGAGGACGCCCCCTGTGCCAATGTCTGCCCAACCCATGCCATCAGCCTTACGGCAGGCGCCTGGCTTGTTGAGCAGACGCGCTGTATTGGCTGTAAAAGCTGCATGGTCGCCTGTCCGTTTGGGGCGATGCAGCTACGGCTGGTGGGAAGCAGGGCACAAGCGCTGAAATGTGATTTATGTGTGCAGCGCGAAGGCGGACCGGCCTGCGTGGAGGCCTGTCCAACCCACGCGCTGCGCTGCGTTGATCCTGCCAGTATTCGGGCTGAAAGGCTTACTGCATTTTATTGAAATTCCACGTAAACGTCAGGCTGTAGCGCCAGTCTCTGTTGCGACTGTCTGTCGGAACATCCCCGACGGGTCTTGCCGCCTCAACCGTGATGCTATAGTGGCGGGTATCGCCTACCATCACGCCAGCCGCCACTGACCCGAGCCGCTGATGAGGCAAGCCGGAGGTGTTAAACCAGGTTTGCGCGGTATCGGCCAGGATGTAGGGCTGGATTGTGGCAAGCCATGTGCTCTCTTTTCGCATCTGGATATAGCGCAGTTCTACCTGCCCGCCATAGCCGTAATCACCGCTTGCTTCGCTGTCCTGGTATCCACGGCCAAACCGCTGGGCACCGAAGCTAACGCGTTCGGGTTCTGGCAACGTGTTATTTGACCAGTCCCCCTCCCAGGACGTTGATAGCCGCCACTTATCGGCAAACAGCCAGGCTGCGTCCAGATAGCTTTTCGTGAGCGTAAAATTAATATCGGGCCTGGGGGCCGAGACGATATCGGCTCCCATCGCATCAATACCCTGACGCACGTTGAGTCGGCCGCTGAGGCTGGCGGTTGTGAACTGATGTGCACCGTTGATGCCCACTTCCAGCGCGGGATAACGCGCGTGCTGGTTGACGGAGTCCAGGCTATAGGTTTTGCCCAGCAGTCTGGCCTGCAGGGCATAATCATCCTGGCGGTCGGTGTAATCAAAACCGCTGGTCAGATTAATTTGTGATTTTTGCGTCAGCAGCAGGGGGTAGCCAAACGTCACGCCGCCGTTGTATTGCGTTGTTTTTTGCTTCGAATCGACGCTGATATTATTCGGCAAAGAGAGCAGGGGCGAAAAATCTCGCGGATCTTCACGGTAATAGCTGCCTTTTAGCTGCATCGTCAGCCCTTCATCGTTTAAAAACTGCTGCCAGTTCAGGCCGACATAATTTTTTCGCGTGTTGCTATCTAACGGTACAAGCGTGGCCACGCCAAGCTGATCGCCATAGCTTGTCATGTTGCTGAGCGTGCCGTTCAGCATCATTAAATCTTGCCCTTTACGGGTATCGATGGTGGAAGCGATATTCCAGCTCCGCTCCTGATTACCGGTGATTTGCATCGCCGCTGCGCCATAGATATTGGTTGGCAGCTGCGCGTTAGCCGTAACCGGAACGTTCGGGGTGCGCGTCATCAGCTGGCTGTAGCGATCGAACGTATCCTGAGACAGCGGTTTTTCCGCCATGATTTTTTCGGACAAACGTTTAAGACGTTCGGCGATGTGCGGGTTATTACTGGTGATGTCGCTATGAGCGACATAGCCTTCAACCAGAACAATTTTAATATTGCCCTGCTGGAAATTATTATCGGGCAGCCAGGCATAAGAGAGTGGAAAACCGTCGGCCTTATAGCGTTCCGTAATATCGTTTACCAGCCCCGTAAGCGTTTTTAGCGGCACGGTTTTTCCAGCGTAAGGCCTGAAGGGCTGAAGTAATTCCTTCAAGGGATAACGCGTGCCGCCAATAAACTGAATGTGATGAATGGTAATAGGCGTTTCAGGCGTCAGCGTTGACTTCGGTTTTTCTATTTTGACGTTCGGCTGCGGCGCGGCCTCAGTCTGTTCGGGGGCAACGTTACGAGAAACTTGCGCCGGGTTATCGGGGTTAATAATAGAGGGCAGAGTATCGGCGCGGGCCATGCTCAGCACAACCAGCCCCGTCAGCGAAAAAAGGAAGTGGTGTTTCATCGCGCTATCCCTGTTCGTCATCCCCGGTTGGGGTAAATGTCGCTGAATAAAGCGCCCCTGAACCAGGGGCGCAGACAGGCAGTAAAAGGATTACTGTTTTGGCGTCAGTAGGCTCGAGGTTAACGTGTTGAGCCCGTTAATCGGGTTTGTCGTAGATGTGTTTTGGGTTGTGCCTGCATTGGCCGTTACACCCGCAGTCAGCGTATTGAGGGTGGTATTGACCGTTGTGCTCAGGCTATTGTTCGTGGCTGTCACATTGGCATCGGCCGTCAGAGATCCTGTGCCGCTGCCTCCGGTGGTTGATGTGGGTTTCACTAGCGTACCGCTATCCGTGACCGTCTGGCCGACATTTTGAACGACCTGACCGACACCGCTAAGCCCGCTATTGCTGCTGCTAATGTTGGTCCCCACGCCGCTGACGGTGCCACCCACCTGGGTCAGCAGACCGTTAACCGGTGTGCCGAGACCCGTTGTGGTGCCTACGGTTTGCGTCACGCCTTGTACTCCGCCCAGCGTCTTGTTAGCCAGGGTCGTGGTATCGGTTGTTACCTGAGTGACAGCAGGGCTGCTTACCGTGTTGGTGAGACCCGTGCCGGTGTTACTGACCAGTTGCCCGGTACTGTTGACCACGCTGCCCGTCAGGCCGGTTACGCCGCTGACCGGGGTTCCGGAAGTGGAACTCGCCAGGCCCGTGCCTACCGTTGAAACGGTATTGCCGAGGGAGGTGACCGACGTGGTCACGCCTTTAACCGTGGTACCCACACCGTTCGGGTTGTTTGGATCGCCAACGCCAGTCGTAACGCCTGTCCCCACGGTGGACACGGCACTGCCAACGCCGCTGACGGTGGTTGAGACGGTTGACGTGACGGGATTATTTGTCGGAAGCTGGCTTCCGAGGCTATCCACAGTGGATCCGACGCTGGTCACGGTTTTACCGGCATCACCCAGTATCGTATTTACGCCTGCGGTAGTGGTTCCTCCACTGCCTCCTGAGCCTGAGCCTGAGCCTGAGCCTGAGCCTGAGCCTGAGCCTGAACCTGATCCCGACCCTGAACCAGAACCCGTTCCGCCGCCAGCGCCTGTCCCGGTACCTGAACCCGTTCCGGTGCCCGATCCGTTGCTGCCCGAACCGCCATTGCTCGCGGTTGTGCCACTTCCATCATCTGAGCCGCTGCTGCTTCCCGTCGCAGGGTTATTTTTGGCCGTTGAGTGAGATCCGCCACCGCTTCCACTACAGGCAGAAAGAGAGAACGCGAGCAGTACCGCAACAGCAATAGCGCTGATGCGACTAACATTATTAGGTAGCATATGAATACTCCACGCAAAAGAACGCCGAGCGGCGTATTAGTGAGTATATGCAGTATTTTTAAATATGCATGAAAGCGACTCAGGAAGGTATTTTGCTGCGTTGAAGAGGGTTATTTAAAATAACAATAAGTTAGCATATTTAATTTTTTCTTAATTATTGAGAGGGTGGTTAGCGAGCCTAAATTAAAGGAATATTCCTAAGAAAACTCAATGGGAATGATAAATGAAGCGCTACAGGATATATCCTTAATATAAGATTCAGATCACGGAAAAATAAGGCTCTTCATTTGAAGAGCCTTATTTTTAACAATTGCCTTCTTGCCAGGCTTTTTCGATCTCTTCGGCGAGAATTTTAACACCCGCTTCGATTTTTTCCGGGTCGGGGACGTAGTTCATGCGCATGCACTGATGGGTATGCGGCCATGGCTTATCCAGACCCGGGAAGAAATAATCGCCCGGCACCATCAGCACGCCGCGCTTTTTCAGGCGCTGGTAAAGCAGTTCGGTGGAGATAGGTAAATCCTTAAACCACAGCCACAGGAAAATCGCCCCTTCCGGTTTGTGGATAAGGCAGCGTTCTTCCGGCAAATAGCGACGAAGTGTCGCGATCGTCTCCTGAACGCGCTGGTAGTAGAAAGGCTTGATCACGTCATTCGACAGACGCAGCAGGTCCTTGCGTTTGATCATCTCGCACATCATCGCCGGGCCAATGCCGCCCGGAGAAAGGCTGATAATGCCGTTCATATTGGTGATGGCGGTGATGATTTTCTCATTGGCGATGATGATTCCGCAGCGGCTGCCCGGCAGACCCAGCTTAGAGAGGCTCATGCACAGGACAATGTTCGGGTTCCACAGCGGACGTGCTTCGCTGAAGATGATGCCCGGGAACGGCACGCCGTAGGCGTTATCGATCACCAGCGGAATACCGTGCTGATTGGCCAGCGCATCCAGCTTCATCAGTTCGTCATCGGTGATCACGTTGCCCGTTGGGTTAGTCGGGCGCGATACGCAGATCATGCCCGTCTCTTCGCCAATATGCAGGTGTTCAAAATCGACGTGATATTTGAACTGGCCTTCCGGCAGCAGCTCGATGTTCGGGCGCGCAGAGACGAACAGATCCTCTTCCAGGCCGGAATCGGCATAGCCGATATACTCCGGCGCCAGCGGGAACAGCACTTTTTTGGTGGTGCCGTCCGCGCGACGTCCTGCGAACAGGTTAAACAAGTAGAAAAACGCGCTCTGGCTGCCGTTTGTCAGTGCAATATTCTGTGGTTCGATATCCCAGCCCAGCTCGTCACGCAGCATTTCGGCGAGGAGTGCCAGCAGCTCGGTTTTCCCCTGCGGGCCGTCGTAATTGCAAAGCGCATCGGTTGCTTTGCCGCTTTCCAGCATCTGAGCGAGCAGGGTCTGGAAATAGGTATTCATCTCCGGGATTTGAGCCGGGTTTCCGCCGCCGAGCATGATTGCGCCCGGTGTGCGCAGCCCGTCGTTGAGGTCCTCCATCAGGCGAGTAATGCCTGAATGGCGGGTAAATTTGTCGCCGAAAAGTGAAAACGTCATAGCAGGTGATCTGTCGAGCTTATTTTGAAAGTGGGTAACCATAACGCTAGCACCGTGTTGGTGCAAATCGGGTGGTGTGGTCGGATTTGTGGTTTTATAGGGCGGGAGTGGATTTGTGTAGTGAATAGTTCTGGAGCTTCTCCCCTCTCCCCATGGGGAGAGGGTTAGGGTGAGGGGTATGATCTACTGATTCCCCGCCCAGACGACCATCACCTTATCGCCATCATGTTCACGTACGAATCCATACCCCTCTTTCAGCGACAGCGTGGTTTGCTTGCCTTCACCAATCGCCGGGTGGCGGGCGCGGAACTGACCCAGCGTTTGCCAGTGGGCGACGGTTAAGGCCTGCTTGCCCGTGACGTCCTGCCAGTTCATATCCGAGCGGGTGCCCTGCAGCGGGTCGGAGCCTGTCGGCCCGAACGGACGCTCGGACTCATCCCCGTAATAGATTTGCACGCTGCCTGGTGCCAGCAGGAGCAGCTCCGCCGCGCGCTGGCCCCCTTCGCGGAACAGACGCGTATCGTGTGATGAGAGGTAGCTCAGCACATTGAAGCTTTGCAGCTTCTCCGCCATCTGCTGCCAGGTGAGATCCATATCGGCCAGGCAATTTACCGCTTTCGCCGCCTGCTCCTGATAATCAAAGTTGATCATCGCGTCGAAGCCGTGGCGGTAATAATCGCTCTGCATCACTCCGTGACCCCAGGATTCGCCGGTCATCCAGAACGGTGCGTTGTCGAGCTTTTTGTCCGGGTGAGCGCCTTTCCAGGCGGCCAGCGCCTGGCTTGCCTGGTCTTTCAGCTGCTGCCAGGCCGCAAGCTCAACGTGCTTCGCGGTATCCACGCGGAAACCGTCGATGCCGTAGTCACGTACCCACTGGCTGAGCCAGTGGGTCAGGTAATCGCGCGGGGTATAGCCCGGAATAGCTTTCGCGTGGGTATCGGGTTTGTGTTGGTAGAAATTGGGTAGCCCGGAAGGGGCGGTGGATTCCGTTTTCAGGTCGGGCAGAAACGCCAGCGACATCGTTAAATCATCGAAGCCGGGGTTGTCGTAATCACCGATGTCGGTGCGGATCCACTTTTTACCCCACCATTTTTCCCATGCGGCTTTGTCGCTGAAGTTGATGTAGTCATTGAAGCTATGCCAGGTCTGGCCTGCGCCAGGCTTCCAGTCCGTCCAGTGGTCTCCCAGCGTCTTTTTCAGCTCATCACCCTGCAGGTACAGGGCGCCGAACTGATACGCCTGCATGTCCGCAAGCGTCGCGTAGCCCGTGTGGTTCATGACGATATCAAACAGGATGCGAATGCCGCGCTTATGCGCTTCATCAACAAGCTGACGCAGGTCATCCCCGGTGCCCATGTTGGCGTCGAGCGTTGTCCAGTCCTGGGTGTAGTAGCCGTGGTAGGCATAATGCGGGAAATCACCTTTGGTGCCGCCGCCTACCCAGCCGTGGATCTGCTCAAGCGGGGAGCTTATCCAGAGCGCATTCACCCCCAGCTGCTGCAGGTAATCGAGCTTGCTGGTCAGTCCCTTGAGATCCCCGCCGTGGAACGTACCAATCTCCTGCATGCCGTCTTTGTGGCGGCCGTAGCTGTTGTCGTTGCTCGGGTCACCATTCACATAGCGGTCAGTCAGTACAAAATAGACGGTGGCGTTTTGCCAGCTAAACGGCGCAGGCTTGTCGGTTTCGGCGCGCTCAAGCAGCAGCAGGCCGTTACTGTTGGCGGCTGGCTGCAGGGTGATTTTTCCACCTTGTACGGTCACCGTCTGTTTACTGTAGAAATCGCGCACGACGGAGCCTTCCGGGAAGGTATGGCTGACGTCCAGCGTCAGCGGCTTACCGTCCCACTTCGGGCACTGGCGGATAACGTTGGCCACCGGCTGTTCTGTCGCGCTCTGAACCGCCAGCAGCAGCGTGGGCGTGCCGGAGCGTGTATCGATTCGCATCTGGTATTCACCGTCGCGGAAAAGGCGCCACTGCGGCGGTGTACCGTCACAGGGCTTGAGCGACAGCATCTCATTGAGTTTTATCGCGCCTGTGGGCTGCCAGCACGTCTTGTCAAAACTGAGCGTAAGAGGACGCGTACCCTTCGCAAGCTTTGCCTGGCTGGTGAAAATCCCGGTGCCTTCGGCGCGAAATGCGTCAAACCCCGGCGATGACCAGTCGGCATGTGCCAGTGCGGGTAACATCAGAAAGGCTATTGCGGTGCGTTTCATTCCAGGTTCCTGTCGCGGCATTTTTGACCAGTTTGCCAGCAGGCGGGCGGGAAAAACTCATCCCCTGTCGCTTTCTGCCAGGAGGATGCGTGAGGATGAGTGATCTTGCGCAAAATTAGGCAGTTATCTGCGATAACGCACACATTTTTCCAGAAATGATGTTTTTATGAGCAAGTTTCAGGTGACATAGTTTCGGAATTGGACTATTTCTATACGTGCTCTTGAAGTCTATTTTTGATATGATTTGAGATTCCGCTCTCAAATTTGTGAAAAAAATAAGGTGTTGGGATGATTACATCCGACCAGGAGACCTAATGATATCGACTCCCATTCGACGATATGGGGCTGCGATACTCATGTTACTCACCACGGCATTTTCGGGTGGGGTGCTTGCGAAGACGCACACGGATACAACGAGTAAGAAAGCCCACGTAATAAAGACGACAAGTAGTAAGGTTAGCAGTAAACAAGAGTATTCTCGCAATAGTGCAAAGAGTAGTTCACTTCCTGATTTGCGAAAATACCCTTCCGGAACACCAAGGAAAAAAGCGTTTCTCCGGACGGTAATGCCTTACATCACGAGTCAAAATGCCGCGATTACTGCGGATCGTAACTGGCTGATTTCCAAACAGTACGATAGCCGCTGGTCGCCATCCGAGCGCGCGCGTCTGAAAGATATCACGAAGCGCTACAAGCTGAGCTGGAACGGGAACACGCGTCGTGTGCCGTGGAATGCTCTCCTTGAGCGTGTGGATATCATCCCGGGCAGCATGGTTGCGACCATGGCTGCAGCCGAAAGCGGCTGGGGAACGTCTAAGCTTGCGCGTAATAACAACAACCTTTTCGGCATGAAATGCGTGAAAGGTCGTTGTACGAATGCGCCTGGCAAGGTGAAAGGCTATTCGCAGTTTGAATCCGTGAAGGATTCCGTGAACGCCTATGTGGTGAATCTGAACACGCACCCGGCCTACTCATCGTTCCGTAAATCACGCGCTCAGCTGCGTAAAGCGGACCAGGAAGTGACGGCCAGTACGATGATCCACAAGCTGAAAGGGTATTCGACGAAGGGACAGAGCTATAACAACTATCTCTTCGCCATGTACCAGGATAACCAGCGCTTAATCGCCGCGCATATGTAATCTCAAAAAACGCCTTCCACTGGAAGGCGTTTTCTTTTCTATATCAGCACCTCGCTGTGGCGATCCCGATACTCCTTCGGCGTGGTGTCATACTCTTTGCGGAACACCGAGTAGAAATATTGCAGCGACGGGTAACCGCACATCTGCGAGATTTCGTTGATCGACAGCGACGTGGAGATGAGCAGGCTGCGTGCTTTCTCCAGCTTTTCAGCATGGATGACGGCATGAATGGTTTCGCCCACCTCTTCTTTAAAACGCTTCTCCAGATTCGAACGCGAAATGCCTACCGAATCCAGCACCTGATCGACCTTAATCCCTTTGCAGGCGTGGTTGCGAATATAGTGCATGGCCTGAATGACGGCCGGGTCGCTTAAGGAGCGATAATCGGTCGAGCGACGTTCCACGACGCGAACCGGTGGCACCAGCAGGCGCTGAAGCGGCAGAGATTCTTTATCCAGCAGACGGTGCAGCAGCTTCGCCGCCTGATAGCCCATTTGACGCGTGCCCTGAGCCACGGAAGAGAGCGCCACGCGGGACAGATAGCGGGTAAGCTCTTCGTTATCAATGCCAATCACGCACAGCTTTTCGGGCACCGGAATGTGTAAGTGTTCGCAGACCTGCAGCACGTGGCGGGCGCGGGCGTCCGTTACGGCAATAATCCCGGTTTGCGGCGGCAGCGTTTGCAGCCAGTCAGCGAGACGGTTCTGCGCGTGCTGCCAGTTTTCCGGGGCGGTTTCCAGCCCCTGATAGACCACGCCGCGATACTTCTCCTGCGCGACCAGCTGGCAAAATGCGTGTTCACGCTCAACGGCCCAGCGCTTGCCGCTGGTGGCGGGTAAACCATAAAACGCGAAGCGGTGGACGCCTTTCTCTTTTAAATGGAGAAACGCGGCTTCGACCAGGGCATGGTTATCGGTGGCAATATAGTGAACCGGCGGATAGTGTTCGGGCGAGTGGTAGGAGCCGCCGACGCCCACGATCGGCACGTCGACGTCGGTCAGCAGCTGCTCAATGACGGGGTCGTCATAGTCGGCGATGACGCCATCGCCCAGCCAGTCTTTAATGTTCTCCAGACGGGTGCGGAAATCTTCTTCAATAAAAATATCCCATTCGGATTGCGACGCCTGCAAATATTCACCCACGCCTTCTACCACCTGACGGTCATAGGCTTTGTTGGCATTGAATAACAACGTAATGCGGTGACGCTTTTCAAACATGGCTCACTTCCCAATTAAGTCACAATACCGTTATCAGGCCCGTCGCTTGGTGGCCGAGTCCATCCAGACTGCCAGTAAAAGAATGGCTCCCTTGACGATATACTGCCAAAACGTCGGGACGTCCATCATACTCATCCCGTTATCCAACGACGCCATGATAAATGCCCCCATGACTGCGCCCGCGACGCTACCGATACCCCCTGCGAGGCTGGTACCGCCAATAACGCAGGCGGCGATAGCATCCAGCTCGGCGATATTACCGGCGGAGGGTGAACCCGCCCCCAGACGCGAGCTGAGGATCAGCCCGGCGATGGCGACCATCAGGCCGTTAATGGCGAAGACCGCGAGTTTGGTGCGTTCGACGTTAATCCCCGACAAACGGGCAGCCTCAAGGTTGCCGCCGATGGCATAAATACGGCGGCCAAACGCGGTGCGCGTCGCCATAAACATGCCGCCCAGCAGCAAAAGCGCCAGCAGCAGCACCGGCGTCGGAACGCCGCGATAGTCGTTAAGAAGCCAGATGGCGCCCAGCACAATGACCGCCGTCAGCGCCTGACGTCCCACCACCGAGGTTGATGCTGGCGACGCCAGCCCCAGCGCCTGACGGCGCATGCGTCCACGCCACTGCCACGCGACAAACGCCAGCAACCCCGCCACGCCGATGGTAAAGCCCACGCCATCCGGGAGATAGCTTTGACCAATCTGCGACATGGCCGCGCTGGTCGGGGAGACGGTGGTACCGTTGGTGATGCCGATTAAGATCCCGCGGAAGGCCAGCATCCCCGCCAGGGTGACAATGAACGACGGCACTTTACGGTAGGCTACCCACCAGCCGTTCCAGGCCCCCAGAACCAGACCCAGCACCAGCGTGACCGCCACGGTCAGCGGCAGCGGCCAGCCGAGCCAGACGTCAAAAATGGCCGCCACGCCGCCGAGGAGCCCCATCATCGAGCCGACCGACAGATCGATTTCCGCGGAGATAATCACGAACACCATGCCCACGGCCAGAATGCCGGTGATGGCGGTCTGGCGGAGCAGGTTGGAGACGTTACGCGCGCTCAGGTATGAGCCATCGGTCATCCAGGTAAAGAAGAGCATGATGACGATAATGGCCGCGATCATCACGAACACCTGCAGGTTCAGCGCTTTTAGCCCTGCGAACGCACCGGGCGTCGGAACGGCGACTTTGATATCAGACGGATTGCTTTTCGACATGACGTTCGCTCCTTAAAGCGGCTTCCATCACCTGCTCCTGCGTCAGGTTCTGGTTAATCAGGTTGGCTTTCAGTTTTCCCTCGTGCATAACCAGCACACGGTCGCTCAGGCCGAGCACTTCGGGTAACTCAGACGAAATAACAATGACGGCAATCCCTTGCTGTACAAGCTGATTAATCAGTTTGTAGATTTCATATTTGGCGCCGATATCAATCCCGCGCGTCGGCTCATCAAGGATTAATATGCGTGGATTGAGCAGCAGGCAGCGCGCCAGAATCGCCTTCTGCTGGTTGCCGCCGCTCAGGCGGCCAATGGCCAGTTCCGGTGAGGAGGTTTTGACCTTCAGACGGGCAAGCGACTGGAGGATGCACTGCTGCTCGGCGGCATCGTCCAGGCTGCTCAGCGCGCCGGAGAAGCGATCGAGTGCCGCAAGCGTAATGTTTTTCCCCACGGCCATGACCGGCACGATGCCGTCCTTTTTGCGGTCTTCCGGCACCATAGCAATGCCGTGGGCAATCGCCTGCTGGCAGTTGTCGATTTTCACCGGCTGGCCGTCGATATAAATCGTGCCCTCCCAGGGCCCCGGCCATACGCCAAACAGACACTGTACGGCCTCCGTGCGCCCGGCGCCGACTAACCCGGCAATACCGAGAATTTCGCCGCTGTGCAGAGAAAACGAGACGTTATTGACGCGCTTGATGTGGCGGTTAACGGGGTGCCACGCGGTCAGATTTTCCACGCGCAACACTTCATCACCTTTGGTGTGAGGCTCATTCGGGTAGAGCGCCGTCAGCTCGCGCCCCACCATCATGGTGATGATGTCATCTTCGTTCATGCCCGCGGCTTCACGCGTGCCGATGTGTTGCCCATCGCGGATCACGCAGATGGTGTCCGAAATGGCTTTAACCTCGTTCAGCTTGTGCGAAATGTAGATACAGGCGATGCCGTGGTTTTGCAGATCGCGGATGATATTGAGCAGAACCGCGGTTTCCTGTTCGGTGAGCGAGGCCGTTGGCTCATCGAGGATCAGCAGCCTGACCTGCTTATTGAGCGCTTTAGCGATTTCAACCAGCTGCTGTTGCCCCAGGCCCAGGTCGCCCACGCGGGTATCCGGTGAAATGTGGAGGCTCACCTGCGCCAGCAGCTTTTCACAGCGGAGCGTCATGGTGTCGTAATCCAGCACGCCGTGGCGGGAGATTTCGGCTCCGAGGAAAATGTTCTCCAGCACGGTGAGATGCTTCACCAGCGCCAGTTCCTGGTGGATGATGGCGATACCTTTGCGTTCGGTATCGCGAATGTGAGTTGCCTGGATCACTTCGCCGGCAAAGACGATTTCGCCTTCGTAGCTGCCGTGCGGGTAGATCCCACACAGCACTTTCATCAGCGTTGACTTGCCTGAACCGTTCTCGCCACACAGCGAAACCACTTCGCCGGGATTCAACCGGAGACTGACGTTGTCGACGGCTTTCACCGTGCCGAAGCGCTTGGTGATGCTTTTCATTTCAAGTAAATAAGGCATAACTGCTCCACATAACCCGAGGAAAGAACAGTGCAACGTGATGCGCCCCCGCAGAGCAGGGGCCGCGCCGGATTACAGTTCGCTCTTCTTGTGGAAACCGTCTTTAATAACGGTGGCGTCAATGTTCTCTTTATTGACTTCAATTGGCGTGAGCAGGCGAGCCGGAACGTCTTTCAGGCCGTTATTCAGCGTTGCATCTGCTTTAGGTTGCTTACCGTTGCCCAGCTCAACGGCAATTTCCGCCGCCGTATTGGCAAGCTCAGTAATCGGTTTGTAGACCGTCATGGTCTGAGTTCCTGCAATAATGCGTTTTACGCCCGCCAGGTCGGCATCCTGACCAGAAATCGCGACTTTACCGGCCAGCCCCTGGGCGCTCAGGGCCTGAATCGCACCGCCTGCGGTGGCATCGTTGGAGGCCACAACCGCGTCAATTTTGTTGTTGTTGGCCGTCAGCGCGTTTTCCATAATCTTCAGGGCGTTTTCGGGTAACCATCCGTCGGCCCACTGATCGCCAACCACTTTTATTTTCCCGTTATCGATGTACGGCTTAAGGACCTTCATTTGCCCTTCGCGGAACAGCTTGGCGTTGTTATCTACCGGCGAGCCGCCCATCAGGAAATAATTGCCCTGAGGGACTTTGTCGATCAGGCTTTGTGCCTGTAATTCGCCGACTTTTTCATTGTCGAACGAAATATAATAATCAATGTCCGCATTATTAATCATGCGGTCATAGGCCAGCACTTTTATGCCTTCTTGTTTGGCTTCTTTCACTACGTTACTTAATACCTGGCCGTTATAGGGGATAATGACCAGCACATCGACGCCGCGGTTAATCATATTCTCGATCTGCGACATTTGTGTTTCTTCGTTGCCGTTAGCCGACTGGACAAACACGTTTGCGCCGAGTGATTCCGCTTTTTTCACAAAAATATCGCGATCTTTTTGCCAGCGCTCCAGACGCAGGTCGTCAATCGCCATGCCAATTTTGACCTCCTTGGCATGCCCTGCAAAGCTTGCAAGGAGGAGCGTAGTGCAGAGCGTTAGGGTCAGGTTCTTTATCTTCATAATTATTAGGCCTTTTTGTAGAGGTATGTGTTGCTGAGATAAAAGAAACATTCACTGCTGGGACGCAGCAAATTTTTAACGCGGAAAGGCAGGCTGGCAATTACAGATTTTTATCTTCTCATTATGATATTTGGTTTATTTCTGAATTTATGACCGCGATCGGATTTTAAAATACGTAACGTCTTAATTACATTTGATTCTGGAATCCGCGCCGAAAAATAGTTCGTCTGCGCATTATTTTGCGAGCCAGCGCACAGTTGTGCATTCTCTCAATAGCAGTGTGAAATAACGTAATTGAGCAACCCAAAATGTCTATTCACTATTACTCCTGTATCAACGACTCGCCGCATACCCTGATTATGGAGCTCAATATGCAAGCTTATTTCGACCAACTCGATCGTGTTCGTTACGAAGGCCCGAAAACGACCAATCCTTTAGCATTTCGTCACTACAACCCGGATGAGCTGGTGCTGGGTAAGCGCATGGAAGATCATCTGCGCTTTGCCGCCTGTTACTGGCATACCTTCTGCTGGAACGGCGCCGATATGTTCGGCGTGGGCTCCTTTGACCGCCCGTGGCAGCAGCCGGGTGAGGCCATCGAACTGGCAAAGCGCAAAGCCGATGTGGCGTTTGAGTTCTTCCACAAGCTGAACGTGCCGTACTACTGCTTCCATGATGTTGACGTGTCGCCGGAAGGGGCGTCGCTGAAAGAGTACCTGAACAACTTTGCGCAGATGGTGGATGTACTGGCGGCAAAACAGCAGGAAAGCGGCGTGAAGCTGCTGTGGGGCACGGCAAACTGCTTCACTAACCCACGCTACGGCGCAGGTGCGGCAACCAACCCGGATCCGGAAGTGTTTAGCTGGGCGGCCACGCAGGTGGTGACGGCAATGAATGCCACGCATCAGCTGGGCGGCGAAAACTATGTCCTGTGGGGAGGCCGTGAAGGCTATGAAACCCTGCTCAACACCGACCTGCGTCAGGAGCGCGAGCAGATTGGCCGCTTTATGCAGATGGTTGTCGACCACAAGCACAAAATCGGCTTCCGCGGCACGCTGTTGATTGAGCCAAAACCGCAGGAACCGACGAAGCACCAGTATGACTACGACGTGGCGACGGTGTATGGCTTCCTGAAGCAGTTCGGTCTGGAAAAAGAGATCAAAGTGAACATTGAAGCCAACCACGCCACGCTGGCGGGCCACTCTTTCCACCACGAGATCGCGTCGGCGATTGCGCTGGGTATCTTCGGCTCGGTCGATGCGAACCGCGGCGACCCGCAGCTGGGCTGGGATACCGACCAGTTCCCGAACAGCGTGGAAGAGAATGCGCTGGTGATGTACGAGATCGTCAAAGCGGGCGGCTTCACTACCGGCGGCCTGAACTTTGACGCCAAGGTGCGTCGCCAGAGCACCGACAAATACGATCTGTTCTACGGCCACATTGGCGCGATGGACACCATGGCGCTGGCGCTGAAGGTAGCGGCACGTATGATTGAAGACGGCGAGCTCGATAAACGCGTGGCGAAGCGTTACAGCGGCTGGAACAGTGAGCTGGGCCAGCAAATTTTGAAAGGTCAGTTATCGCTTGCGGAGATCGCGAAGTACGCTGAACACCATCAGCTGGCGCCGCAGCACCAGAGCGGGCACCAGGAGCTGCTGGAAAATCTGGTCAATCACTACCTGTTCGATAAATAACGGCATCCAGCTTGTAGGCCCGGTAAGCGCAGCGCCACCGGGCATTTTCACTTAAGGAATCCACTATATGTATATCGGGATCGATCTGGGCACATCGGGTGTGAAAGCCATCCTGTTAAGCGAGCAGGGCGACGTGTTAGCAACGCAGACTGAAAAGCTGCAGGTTTCACGTCCGCATCCGCTGTGGTCGGAACAGGACCCGGAGCAGTGGTGGCAGGCAACGGATCGTGCAATCAAGGCGTTAGGTGAACAGCATTCTCTGCGTGACGTGAAAGCGCTGGGGATTGCCGGGCAAATGCACGGTGCAACCTTGCTGGACAGCGAGCATCGCGTGTTGCGTCCTGCGATCCTCTGGAATGACGGCCGCTGTGCAGAAGAGTGTGCGCTTCTTGAGGCGCGTGTGCCTTCGTCTCGTGACATTACCGGCAACCTGATGATGCCCGGCTTTACCGCGCCTAAGCTTCTGTGGGTGCAGCGACACGAGCCGGAGATTTTCCGGCAGGTGGCGAAAGTCCTGCTGCCGAAAGACTATCTGCGCTTTCGCATGACGGGCGATTTCGCCTCCGACATGTCTGATGCCGCCGGCACGATGTGGCTCGACGTGGCGAAACGCGACTGGAGCGAGGCGATGCTGGATGCCTGCCATTTGACCCGTGAACACATGCCTGCGCTGTTCGAAGGTAGCGAGGTAACAGGCACACTGCTGCCAGACGTTGCGGAACGCTGGAATATGCCTGCCGTACCGGTGGTTGCCGGGGGCGGTGACAATGCCGCAGGGGCCGTGGGCGTCGGCATGGTTGAGGCAGGGCAGGCGATGCTGTCGCTGGGAACCTCTGGCGTCTATTTTGCCGTCAGCGACGGCTATCGCAGCAATCCCGAAAGCGCGGTGCACAGTTTCTGTCATGCGCTGCCTGGAAAATGGCATTTGATGTCGATGATGCTGAGTGCAGCGTCGTGCCTGGACTGGGCGGCGAAGCTGACCGGGATGGCCGATGTTCCTGCGTTGATTGCCGCAGCACAGCAGGCGGATGAAAATGCTGGTACCGTCTGGTTTTTACCGTATCTGTCCGGCGAGCGTACGCCACACAACAACCCTGAAGCGAAAGGGGTGTTCTTTGGCTTAACCCATCAGCATGGTCCGGCAGAACTGGCGCGTGCGGTTCTCGAAGGCGTCGGATATGCGCTGGCTGACGGAATGGACGTGGTTCACGACTGCGGCCTGAAACCCGCAAGCGTCACCCTGATTGGCGGCGGTGCGCGAAGCCCTTACTGGCGACAAATGCTGTCGAACATCAGCGGCTTGCAGCTGGATTTCCGCACCGGTGGCGATGTTGGCCCCGCGCTCGGCGCCGCGCGTCTGGCGCAGATTGCTATGAACCCGGAAAAACCGCTTTCACAACTGCTGCCGCAGCTTACGCTTGAACAGGCACATTTGCCTGACGCGGCGCGCCATGCGCGGTACGCGGAAAGGCGCGACGTGTTCCGCAAAATCTACCAGCAGCTGCTGCCGCTGATGACGTAAATTCGCTTGTCCGGGAGAGGCACGAGGATGTCCTTTTTTGGTCTGTGCGTGCCTTCCTTTCCTTGCCAGTATGGTGTCACACCCACTGGCGAGGAGAACCATCATGTCACGCATTGCACTCATCAACATTGATACTCAGCAGTCCTTCCATCACCGCAATTACTGGCAGGAGGATGACATTCCCGCTTTTCAGCAGGCGATGCTGGGGCTGATTGAAGGCTGCCAGGCGCGCGGTATTCCGGTCGTTGATATTTTTCATGTGGATGAAGACGGCCCATTTACGCTGGAAAGCGGCTATGTCAAACCGATGGCCTTTTTGCGTCATCAGCCGGATGTGGTTTTCCAGAAACACGTCCATAATGCCTTCACGGATACCGGGCTCGATCGCTGGCTGCGCGAGCGTGATATCAATAGTGTGATTATCTGCGGCATTCGCACGGAGCAATGCTGTGAAACCACCGCCCGGGTGGCATCCGATCTGGGTTATGCTGTGACCTTTGTGAGCGAGGCAACGCTGACGTTCCCCATGACGTACAAGGGCATTACCCTTAGCGCAGCGGACATTCGCCACCGTACCGAAACGGTACTGTCCGGGCGTTTTGCCGACATTAAAACGGTAGCGGAGACGCTGGAGTCACTGTAATGCCCATCGACGTCTGGTTCGTGATGTTGCCCGGGGTGCTGTCATTAGATATGACGGGCCCGGCAGAAACCTTTGTGCTGGCTGGCGACGCGTTTCGTCTGCATTACATTGGCCCGCAACCTGACGTGCCGACGTCGATAGGTCTGACGATGAGCGGCATTCAGCCGCTGCCGGAACGTCTTCCCGAGGGGAGCCTGCTGGTATTGCCCGGCGTGAGTGACTCCCGCTCTCAGTTTTCGACGCCGCAGGCGTTACGGATACAGCACTGGCTGATGCGCCTGCAGCCGATTATTCAGCGCCAGGATATCACGGTGATGTGCGTCTGTTCTGGCGCGCTGCTGGCGGCGAAATCGGGCCTGCTGAATAACAAACAGTGTACAACTCACCATGAGGTTATCAGCCGTTTACGCACCGCGGCCCCTACGGCGACGATTAAAGAAAACCGCATCTTTGTGCAGGACGAGAACATCTGGACCAGCGCGGGGATCACGTCGGGCATCGACCTGGCGCTGCATATGATTAACCGCCTGTGCGGCCCCGAAAAGGCGCTGAATGTGGCGCGCGAGATGGTGGTGTGGTTCCGCCGATCTGGTGACGATCCCCAGCTCTCCCCGTGGCTACGCTACCGCAATCATCTTCATCCGGCGATTCATCGGGCGCAGGATGCGCTCACCGCCGAGCCGCAAAAAACGTGGAACTTGCCTGATATCGCCGCGCTGGCGCACGTCAGCCCGCGCCATCTCACCCGGCTTTTCCAGACACATTTAGGGATTAGCGTCCGCGATTATCTGGAGCAGCTGCGTCTGGCGGTGGCGGAACAGTGGCTATTGCAGGGGCGCGGCGTGGAGCAGGCTTCCCTGGCGGCAGGGTTTTCCTCCCCGCGCCAGTACCATCGCGCCCGGCAGCGAAGCGTTAGCTGACGAAGCGGCGAACGTCTATTTTTTGCAGCAGCATCGACAGCAGCAGGCTGATCGCCAGGGTCGCAGCAAAAATCCAGATGATATCCAGCACCGGCCAGGTTTTAAGCTCGATGCCTCGTGTCCGAAGCGCGTGGATCACCAGCGCGTGAAAACCGTAAATCCCGAGAGAGTGTCGTGAAATGACGCTCAGTACGGGAAGGGGACGCGCATTCAGGGTGTTTTTAACGAGCGTGAGCAGCGATACGGCACAGATAAAGACCATCGGGCCGCAGTACAGATACCAGGTATCGGCAAAATTACCGCGCCACTGCAGCTCATGCAGCGTCCCGCGTGAAATCACCGCCACGCCGGCGATAAACAGTGCCCCGCAGAGCCAGTTCAGACCGCGTTTTTGCGTGTCCATCATCCCGATGGCGCGCCCCAGCATGCCGTAAAGCACGTAATAGAAGGTATCGCCGTTGATATAGAGGTTCACCGGCAGCCACTCAAATCCGTCGATTTTCTGCGAGACCGTATTCGGGTTGGCGACAATACCAATCACCACCATCAGGGCCAGAAGCATTTTCCCGCTGACGTTTTTCACCTGAATGAGCGGAGAGACCAGATAGATCACGATAATGGCGAAGAAGAACCACAGGTGGTAGAACACCGGTTTTTGCAGCAAATATTTGAGGGATAACCCGGCGTTAATGGAGGTGAACAGGGTGATATAGAGCAGGGCAACGGCGCTGTAGAACCCCAGGCAGGCCGCGATGCGGATGAAGTGCCGCGGCTGCGCGCTGCGTTCACCAAAAAAGAGAAAGCCAGAAATCATAAAGAACAGCGGCACGCTGACGCGCGACGCAGAGTTGAGAATATTGGCGATATCCCAGTTAACGGGGCTGATGCTGTGGGCGTTCGTGACGTACCAGGTCGTCGTGTGGATCATGACCACCATCAGACACGCTATTCCTCGCAGGTTATCAATCCAGTTAATTTTTGACGGCATCAGTTCCTCGTATTCCCTGTAAAGTGAATGTGACTCCCATTGTCCAAAAGTCTTCGTTTGGAAAATTCTGAGTTTTATTCGCAGGCTTGCCGGGAGACCGCGAGATTCGCAGAATGGCTGACCATAATCTATAAACGTGTTGATACTAAAAATAACAGCCACTGACCAGGACGGTAATAAAAATGATGATGAAGCGTGTGGCATCACTCTTTCTGCTTTTCATGCTGGCAGGATGCAGTGCGCCACAAGAAGCACCAGTGCAAAAAGCCCAGCAGGGCAAAATGAGCCCGGAACGTTCACTGAATATGGAGTCACTCTGCAAGGACCAGGCCGCACGCCGCTATAACTCGGACGTGCAGAAAATCAACGTCACCGGGTTTGAGCGCTTTCAGGGCAGCTATGAGCTCAAGGGCTATACGGCGCGTAAAGAAGGCTTTGTCTGCTCGTTTGATGCGGACGGCCAGTTTTTACACCTCTCCATGCGCTAGCCTGCTCGCATAATCAACAGCCAGACGCCGTCAGCGCCCTGGCGTGAATGCTTATTTCCCAATTTTCCCTAAACAACCCCGTTTCGTACTGTATATCTTGCAGCCAGCGGGTATACTGGTCCCTTCCATTTAAAACCACACGTATCCAGCACGAAATACTATGCAAAAGTTTGATACCAAGACCTTCCAGGGCCTGATCCTGACCTTACAGGATTACTGGGCTCGTCAGGGCTGTACCATTGTTCAACCTTTGGACATGGAAGTCGGCGCCGGCACTTCACACCCGATGACCAGCCTGCGCGCGTTGGGGCCAGAGCCAATGGCGACCGCGTATGTGCAGCCTTCCCGTCGTCCGACCGATGGTCGTTACGGTGAGAACCCGAACCGTCTGCAGCATTACTATCAGTTCCAGGTGGTGATTAAGCCATCACCCGACAACATTCAGGAACTGTACCTCGGGTCGCTGAAAGAGCTGGGTATGGATCCGACCATTCACGACATTCGTTTCGTGGAAGATAACTGGGAAAACCCAACGCTGGGTGCCTGGGGTCTGGGTTGGGAAGTGTGGCTGAACGGCATGGAAGTGACCCAGTTCACTTACTTCCAGCAGGTTGGCGGTCTGGAATGTAAGCCGATCACCGGTGAGATCACCTACGGTCTGGAACGTCTGGCGATGTACATTCAGGGCGTAGACAGCGTTTACGACCTGGTCTGGAGCGACGGCCCGCTGGGTAAAACCACCTACGGCGACGTGTTCCATCAGAACGAAGTGGAGCAATCCACCTATAACTTCGAATACGCGGACGTGGACTTCCTGTTCACCTGCTTCGAGCAGTATGAGAAAGAAGCGCAGCAGCTGCTGGCGCTGGAGACTCCGCTGCCGCTGCCTGCCTACGAGCGTATTCTGAAGGCCGCCCACAGCTTCAACCTGCTGGACGCCCGCAAAGCGATCTCCGTGACTGAACGTCAGCGCTACATTCTGCGTATTCGTACCCTGACCAAAGCCGTTGCAGAAGCTTACTATGCGTCCCGTGAAGCCCTTGGCTTCCCGATGTGCAACCGAAACAAATAAGAGGCGGCCATGTCTGAGAAAACTTTCCTGGTGGAAATTGGCACCGAAGAGCTGCCACCAAAAGCCCTGCGCAGCCTGGCTGAATCTTTTGCTGCGAACGTGACTGCCGAGCTGGATAACGCTGGCCTGGCGCACGGTAAAATTGAGTGGTTTGCTGCTCCGCGTCGTCTGGCGCTGAAAGTGGCAAACCTGGCGGCGTCTCAGCCGGATCGCGAAGTCGAAAAACGTGGCCCGGCGATTGCCCAGGCGTTTGACGCGGAAGGCAAGCCGAGCAAAGCGGCGGAAGGCTGGGCGCGCGGCTGCGGCATCACCGTCGATCAGGCCGAGCGTCTGACCACCGATAAAGGTGAGTGGCTGCTGTATCGTGCCCATGTGAAAGGCGAAAGCGCGGAAGCGCTGCTGCCGGACATGATTGCCACGTCTCTGGCGAAGCTGCCCATTCCTAAGCTGATGCGCTGGGGCGCGTCCGACGTGCACTTCGTGCGTCCGGTTCACACCGTGACCCTGCTGCTGGGCGACACCGTTATTCCGGCGACCATTTTGGGCGTGGCGTCCGATCGCGTGATTCGCGGCCACCGCTTTATGGGCGAGCCTGAGTTCACCATCGACAATGCCGACCAGTATCCGCAAATCCTGCTGGAGCGCGGCAAGGTCATTGCTGACTACGAACAGCGTAAAGCCAAAATCAAAGCGGACGCGGAAGACGCGGCGCGTAAGATTGGCGGTAAAGCCGATCTGAGCGACAGCCTGCTGGAAGAAGTGACCTCGCTGGTGGAATGGCCGGTTGTGCTGACCGCGAAGTTCGAAGAGAAATTCCTGGCCGTTCCGGCTGAAGCGCTGGTGTACACCATGAAGGGTGACCAGAAGTACTTCCCTGTCTATGCCAACGACGGCAAGCTGCTGCCAAACTTCATTTTCGTGGCGAACATCGAATCGAAAGATCCGAGCCAGATTATCTCCGGTAACGAGAAGGTCGTGCGCCCACGTCTGGCGGATGCCGAGTTCTTCTTCAACACCGACCGTAAAAAGCGCCTGGAAGATCATCTTCCACGCCTGCAGACCGTACTGTTCCAGCAGCAGCTGGGTACGCTGCGCGACAAGACCGACCGTATTGCGGAGCTGTCCGGCTGGATCGCTCGTGAAATCGGTGCCGACGTTAACCACGCGACCCGCGCAGGCCTGCTCTCCAAGTGTGACCTGATGACCAACATGGTGTTCGAATTTACCGACACCCAGGGCGTGATGGGCATGCACTACGCGCGTCACGATGGCGAAGCGGAAGACGTGGCGGTTGCCCTGAACGAGCAGTATCAGCCGCGCTTTGCGGGTGACGAACTGCCGTCCAACCCGGTAGCTTGTGCTGTCGCAATTGCCGATAAGATGGACACCCTGGCGGGTATCTTCGGTATCGGCCAGCATCCGAAAGGCGACAAAGACCCGTTTGCGCTGCGTCGTGCTGCGCTCGGCGTGCTGCGTATCATCGTTGAGAAGAACCTGAACCTGGATCTGCAGACCCTGACCGAAGAAGCGGTGCGTCTGTACGGCGATAAGCTGACCAATGCCAACGTTGTGGATGACGTGATCGACTTTATGCTCGGTCGTTTCCGCGCCTGGTATCAGGATGAAGGTTACACCGTCGACACCATTCAGGCGGTGCTGGCGCGTCGTCCGACCCGTCCGGCTGATTTCGATGCGCGTATGAAGGCGGTTTCTCACTTCCGTACGCTGGAAGCGGCATCTGCTCTGGCGGCGGCCAACAAGCGTGTCTCCAACATCCTGGCGAAGTCCGACGAGACGCTGAACGAGCGCGTGAACGCCGCGACGCTGAAAGAGCCGGAAGAGATCGCCCTGGCGATGCAGGTTGTGGTGCTGCGCGACAAGCTCGAGCCGGTCTTCGCGGAAGGTCGCTACCAGGAAGCGCTGGTGGAGCTGGCCGAGCTGCGTGACGTCATCGACGCCTTCTTCGAGAAAGTGATGGTAAACGTAGAAGATAAAGAGCTGCGTATTAACCGTCTCTCTATGCTCGAGAAACTGCGTGAGCTGTTCCTGCGCGTGGCGGATATTTCGCTGCTGCAGTAATGTGCCCGTTGTGACAAATGCTAAAAACCCGCTTCGGCGGGTTTTTTTATAGTGTGTTGCTGAAAATTTAACCTTGAAATGGTCAACACATTCCCGCTATCCTTATCCCCGTTAACTTTCTCGCGCTGGAGTGCCCCCCAAAAATGAACAAACACGACTGATGAATTTCGATCCTTGCTAAACGCCATCGCGTCGGCAGGGGATGTTTTGATTTCATTCAGGAGTGCTTATGGCTCATTTTGCGCAGTCCCCTTCTTTTATTTTGCATCAGGTCACCTGTCAGTTTCCGACGGGCGATACCCTTTTTGGTCCGCTGAATCTCACGCTGGAACCCTCCCTGTGCGCGCTGGTTGGCCGCAACGGCAGCGGAAAAACGCGTCTGCTGCGTCTGCTGGCGGGGCTGGACGAACCGGCTACCGGTCATATTGAACGCTTTGGCTCGCATGCCTGGGTGGCGCAGCAGCATGTTATTTCTTCGCAGACGACGCTGGCTGAACTTCTCGGGTATGACGCGATTTTTACTGCGCGAAAGCGCATTGACAGCGGCGATTACCAGCCTGACGATCTGGCGTTGCTCGACGGCTACTGGGATATCGCCGAACGTCTGAGCGAAGCGTTTATCAATGCGACGCTCCCACCGTTTGAGCCTGATAAGCCCGCCATAGAACTCAGCGGCGGCGAGCGCATCCGCGCCCTGCTGTGCGGGGCGTTTACGGCGGGCGCGGACTTTCTTCTGCTGGACGAACCGACTAACCATCTGGATCGACAAGGCCGGGCGTGGTTCTACGACCAGTTGAGTCGGTATCAGGGCGGCGTGCTGGTGGCCTCTCATGACCGCGAACTTCTGGAGCAGGTGCCGCGTATTCTTGAGCTGAGCGCCTCGGGTCTGCGCAGCTACGGCGGAAATTATGCGGATTATCAAGCCCAGCGCGATGCCGAACAGCAGGCTGCCCGCGCGGCGCTGGAACATGCGGCAACCGAGCGCAAACGCACCCGCGCGCGCATGCAAAAAGAGCATGATGACAGCCAGCGGCGGTCGGCAAAGACGTTACGCACCGTCGATACCCTGAATATCGCGTCGTTTGAGCGGGTCAAATATAAAGGCGCGGCAAAGGAACGTATCGGCACCTGGAAAAAACAGCACAGCGAGCAAAATGAAGCGCTGAACGCCGCGGTAAACAAGGCGCGTGAGCGGGTTGAAGACGATAATCCGGTGATGTTCACCCTGCCGGGAAGTCAGGTCCCGGAGGGCAAACAGCTACTGGTGCTGGAGGATCTGGTGCTGCAGCATGTACCTGTTCCTCCACTCAACTGGCGGATGGACGGACCGATGCGCGTGGCGTTAAAGGGGCCGAACGGCTGCGGGAAGTCGACGCTGTTAAAAACCCTCCTCGGCGAGATGGCTCCCCGTTCGGGTAGCTGTAAAGTGTCCGTCAGCTGCGCTTATCTCGACCAGCATCTCTCCCGGTTCGATCTCTCGCAGTCGGTCATGACGCATCTCAATTTGAGTCATACCCCTCTGGAAGAGGGGGTATTGCGAACCCGTTTAGCGCAGCTTCAACTGGGGGCTGACAAAGTGATGCTCCCATTGGCGACGCTCAGCGGCGGTGAGCGTCTTAAGGCTGCCCTGGCCTGCGTGCTGTGGCGCGCGGAGGCCACGCAGCTTCTGCTGCTGGATGAACCGACCAACCATCTGGATCTGGCTTCAGTCCAGGCCATTGAAGCGGCGCTGGCCGGTTTCCCTGGGGCACTGCTGGTGGTATCACACGATGAGGCGTTTTTAAGCGGCTTAACGTTAACGCATGAGCTGGTGTGGGAAGAGGCGGGGTGGCGTTGTGATAGCCTGTAAAACGCAAGCCCCCGCAAAGGCGGGGGCATTCAATCTTCACTACGCGATCTGCTTGCTGAGTGCAGGGTTGGCCTGAATCAGGCGCATCAGCCGTAACTCGGTTGGGGTGGGTTTCTCACGTTTTGACTCCCACTCCTGCACCATAGCCACGCTGACACCCATCGCTCTGGCGAATTCTTCGGTTTTCAGTCCTGTCCCTTTGCGCAATTGCTCATATTCTGTAAAGGGATTGGATTTTTGTTGCAGGGTAATCGTCTGCGGTACATCTTTAAAAATGATCTGTTCCAGGCTGCTCAGCAGCTCAAACTCAGGATCTTTATATTCCATTGAGGACTCCTCTTAAATCTCACATCGTGATCAAGAACATCAGAGAGCCAGTTAAGAATAGTCCCTAATACCAACCCAGGATCGTCACGGGTGTGATTAATCGTGCGGTAACGATCGCTGTATCCGATTCAGCAATATGGAGAGTTATGCTAATTCCCTGATTAGTCATATGTCGGCTTCGCCAGGTATTTTTTTGTAAATGGTAAGAAATAAATCGGCAATAGCCGTTTTGCATGAAAAGAGTATCTTGCAAGGCTGACCTGGACTATCCTTGTCAGCGTCGGGCACGCGTGTGCCGGTGTGCGCTTTTTTGGGTGAAAGGAGTAATAAAATGGCGACAGGAAAGTCCTGCTCTCGCTGGTTTGCGCCTATTGCGGCGTTGTTGATGGTTGTTAGCCTGAGTGGGTGTTTTGATAAAGAAGGCGATCAGCGCAAAGCGTTTATCGATTTTCTGCAGAATACAGTGATGCGCAGCGGCGAGCGGTTGCCAACGCTGACTGCGGATCAGAAAAAACAGTTTGGCCCCTTTGTGTCCGATTACGCCATTCTTTATGGTTATTCACAGCAGGTGAGCCAGGCGATGGACTCCGGTATCCGCCCGGTAGTGGATAGCGTGAACGCCATCCGCGTTCCACAGGATTATATGACGCAGCGTGAACCATTGCGCCAGTCCAACGGTGCGCTTGGCGTGCTGAGCCAGCAGCTGCAGAATGCGAAAATGCAGGCTGACGCGTCACGTTCTGCGCTGAAGCAGGGCGACGATCTCAAACCGGTCTTCGACAAAGTGTATGAGAAAGTGGTGACCAAACCGTCAGAAGCACTGCAGCCGTTGATTCCGGCCGCGCAAATCTTCACGCAGCAGCTGGTCCAGGTGGGCGACTTTATTGCCCAGCAGAATACGCAGGTAAGCTTTGTTGCCAACGGTATTCAGTTCCCAACCTCCCAGCAGGCAAGCCAGTACAATACGCTGATTGGGCCGCTGGCCTCCCAGCATCAGGCCTTCAGCCAGGCCTGGAGTGCCGCAGTCGCTGCCACAGAATAAACCGAAAAAACCCCGCTTCTGGCGGGGTTTTTTTATGCGTTGCGAAAATAACGCTTGTCATTCCTCTACCACATCGGTATAACTATTCCCGTCGGTTTGTTACACAGACCTAAAGCAGTTTAGTAAAGCAGTCCAGATTGTTATCCATAGATACCCTTCGTAGTGACCCTTCCTTCATCGCTTAAAAATCTGTAACGCAATCCATCAAGCCGGAAGGCACAATATATTTGTTAATAAGGTAATTTCTATGTCTGCTAAAATGACTGGTCTGGTAAAATGGTTCAACGCTGATAAAGGTTTCGGCTTCATCACTCCTGACGATGGCTCTAAAGACGTGTTCGTACACTTCTCTGCTATCCAGAACGATGGCTACAAATCTCTGGACGAAGGTCAGAAAGTGTCCTTCACCATCGAAAGCGGCGCTAAAGGCCCAGCAGCTGGTAACGTTGTAAGCCTGTAAGCTTCCAACCCAGTAGCAAAGAATTTAAAAACCCGCCTTCTGGCGGGTTTTTTCGTTTCTATCGTTGCACCTGCGGGTTCACGCAGTTTCTCTCCACCTTTCCGCTAAGGGCGGCAATAAGGTTATCGACCGCGGTGGCCGCCATGTTGTAGCGCGTCTCATGGGTGGCTGAGCCGATGTGGGGCAGGGCAACCACGTTAGGCATTGTCAGCAGCGGGGAGTCCACCGGCAGCGGCTCCTGCTCAAACACGTCCAGACCTGCTGCATGGATCTCACCGTTTTTCAGGGCCTCAATCAGCGCCTTCTCATCCACCACCGGGCCACGACCCGCGTTGATGAAAATGGCGGACGCCTTCATTTTTTCAAACGCCTCTTTACCGATCAGATGACGGGTTTCATCCGTTAGCGGCAGCACCAGGCAGACAAAATCGGCTTCCTGCAGCAGGGCATCCAGCTCGCAGTAGCGGGCGTTGAAGCGTTCTTCGGCTTCACTGTGATGGCGACGCGCGTTATACAGAATCGGCATGTTAAAACCAAAATGCGCGCGCTGCGCCAGCGCCAGCCCGATACGCCCCATACCGACAATGCCCAGCGTTTTGCCGTGAACATCCACGCCGAACCAGTCCGGACCAATGCTTTTTGTCCATTCGCCCGCTTTGACGCGCTCAGCCACTTCCACCACGCGACGGGCCGTGGTGAGCATGAGCGCCATCAGCGTATCGGCCACGGTTTCCGTCAGAGCATGCGGGGTATGCATCAGCAGGATCTTGCGGGCGTTAAGCGCATCCACGTCGAAGTTGTCGTAACCCACGGAAACGGTTGAGGTAGCACGAAGCTTCGGCATTTTCTCCAGCAGGGCGACATCCACTTTTTCGCTTGAACCCAGCAGGCCTTCCGCGCTCGCGAACGCGTCGGCGTGCTGTGCCACGGTTTCCGGGCGCAGGTTCTTCACCTGCGTGACGGTGAAGTGCTCTTCAAGGCGTTTCTGCAGATCTTCCGGCAGGGTTTTATACAAAATGACGGACGGCTTCATGCTAATCTCCGTTGATTTTTTAAGGATTCAGGCGTGGCGAGCGCCGACAGGGTGTTGTTGATTATTAGCAGGCTTAACAATCAGAGTAAGCCATACCGAGGCGAAAAGCGCCACCCCCATAAAGATGTACGATGCGGATGGGCTGCCGGTGGCACCGTTCAGGTAACCGACGAACCAGGAGCCGCAGAACGAACCCAGTGCACCCATACTGTTAATCAGCGCCATCGCACCCCCCGCCACGTTACGCGGCAGCATCTCGGGGATGATGGCAAAGAACGGTCCGTAAGGGGCGTACATGGCCGCACCGGCAACCACCAGCAGTGTATAAGAGACCCAGAAGTGGTTTGCGCCCACGGCCCAGGAGCCAATAAAGGCGAAGGCGGCAATCAGCAGCAGCGGCCAGACAAACAGCTTGCGGTTCTGCAGCTTGTCCGACGCCCAGGAAACGATAATCATCGCGATGGTTGCCGCCAGATACGGTACGGATGACAGCCAGCCTACTTCGACCATGCCGAGGTTTTCACCGCCGCTGCGGATAATGGACGGCAGCCACAGCACAAAGCCGTACACGCCAATGCTCCAGGTAAAGTACTGCGCGCAGAGCAGGATCACGTTACGCGAGCGGAAGGCTTCACCATAGTTACGCACCGCCTTCAGGCCTTGCTGTTCTTTGTCCAGCTGCGCCTGCAGCGCCGCTTTTTCGTCTTCGGAAAGCCATTTCGCCTGGGCTGGTTTATCTTTCACCAGCACCCACCAGCAGAAGGCCCAGATAATTGCCGGTACCCCTTCAATGATAAACATCTCGCGCCAGCCGAAGGACTGGATCAGGTAGCCGGACACCACCGACATCCACAGTACCGTGACCGGGTTACCGAGGATCAGGAAGGTATTCGCGCGCGAGCGCTCAGATTTGGTAAACCAGTTGCTGATGTAGATCAGCATCGCGGGCATAACCGCCGCCTCAACGACGCCGAGGATAAAGCGAATGGCGGCCAGGGCAGGAATATTGTTCACCATGCCGGTCAGCGACGCGCAGGCGCCCCACAGGATCAGACAGATGAAGATCAGCTTACGCACGCTGCGGCGTTCCGCATAGATCGCGCCGGGGATCTGGAAGAAGAAGTAGCCCAGGAAGAAAAGGGCACCCAGCAGGGAGGAGATCCCTTTGGTGATCCCGAGGTCCTCGGTGATCCCTGCGGCGGACGCGAAGCTGAAGTTGGCACGGTCAAGGTACGCCAGGCTGTACGTGATAAACACGATTGGCATGATGTACCACCAGCGTTTTACTGCATTGGTCGAACTGTTCATAGGCTTGCCTCTGTTGTTGAGGTTGTTACCGCCGTTGTCTGTAGGGTACACGGTGGCTTAATTATCTGGTACGGCTTGCTGCCTCACCCTGGCCCTCTCCCATAGGGAGAGGGAATTTAAACGCCGAGCTGTGCTCGCGTTGGTAATCCTTCGCTGTCGCCCTGCACCTGAATGGCCAGCGAGCCAATCTTGTTGCCTCGCGCGACGGCCTGCGGCAGCGTTTTACCTTCCAGCAGGGCGCTAATCACGCCCACGGCAAAGCCGTCACCTGCGCCGACGGTGTCGACGACGTTCTCGACCTTCACTGCCGCGACCGCGCCCTGCTCGCCGTTGGCCGTTTTAAACCACGCGCCATCGGCACCGGTCTTCAGCACCACCGCTTTTACCCCTTTATTCAGGTAGAAGTCGGCGATGCCTTCCGGCGTGCTTTCGCCGGTCAGAATCATCCCTTCTTTCAGGCCTGGCAGAACCCAGTCCGCCCGGAACGCCAGACGGTTCAGTTTCTCCACCATTTCCGCTTCGCTTTTCCACAGCACCGGACGCAGGTTGGGGTCGAACGATAGGGTTTTCCCCTGGGCTTTCATGGTGGTCGCGGCATGATCCAGCAGCTCATACGAGCTGGCAGACAGCGCGGCCGCCACGCCGCTCAGATGAAGATGGCGCGCGGAGGCAAAGTAATCGGCGTGGTAATCCGCGACAGAGAGGCGGCTTGCAGCCGAGCCTTTGCGGAAATACTCCACGATGGGATCGGTTCCATTTTCGACCTTGGATTTAAGCTGAAAGCCGGTAGGGAAGCGTCCGTCGAGGGTGACCCCTGCAGCATCAATCCCCTCTTTTTTCAGCGAATCGAGAACGAAATGGCCAAAGCTGTCATCCCCCACGCGGCTGACCCAGCCCACGTTCAGGCCGAGACGCGCCAGGCCGGTCGCGACGTTGAGCTCAGCGCCTGCGACGCGTTTGATAAAGTGCTCCACCGCACTCAGCTCGCCCGTTTCGGTGGCGACAAACATGGCCATGGCCTCGCCGATCGTGATGACATCCAGCGTCTTGTGCATGGTTTACTCCTCGCGCAGCAGGTTGACGTAATGGCGGGTAACGGCGGTTAAATCCGCCCCTTCCAGCGGGAATTCGATACCGCGCGGGGCATCGGCAGGCAGCTGGCCGAGCAGATCCAGCCAGCGCGCATCGGCGCGGTCCGGTGCGACGGCGCGGAAGTTATCTTTATGCGGAACGGCGGCCTTCACGTGGATATAGCTCACCGCAGGGGCCAGGTGACGCGCGGCCTCTTCAGGGGAGTCGCCCACCCACAGCCAGTTCCCCATATCGAAGGTCAGCGTGACGGGGAGCGCCATTTCCCGACAGGCGGCCTGGAAGCGCTGCATGGGCGCGAGCTGTCCGCAGTCGGTCTGATCGTTCTCCACGACCAGCGCCATGCCGCTGGTATTCAGCAGCGTACGCAGGGCGTCCAGAGGTTGCGCGTCGCGGAAATGGCCCAGGGACACCTTCAGCCAAAGTGCGTTCAGGGTGTTGGCTTCAGAAAGATAGCGGGGCAGGTCCGGGTTGAGGGTGCCGTCGGGCATAAACAGGGCGGCGGGTGCGGAGTAGCACGCCAGCAGACCCAGCAGCTCAATGGATTCGCCCAGCGCAGGCAGCGCCAGCAGCTCTTCGCTGTTGAACAGTTCCCGGCGGATCTCCACGCCGTCTGCCCCCGCGCCAGCAATAACGGGGAGCATCGCCCGTTGACCGCCCGCCTGTCGCACCTGTTCCGCACCGTACGCGGCGGTGACCACCATAATTTTCCTGCCCATCTTCGGACTCCATCGCAACATATCAATACTATTACGCTAGATGGAACCGGTTCCAAAGAAAAGGTCAGGATGTTGAATTTATGATCGCTATCACAAGGGAAATTTAACGCGCGGTGGAGCCACGAACGATCAGCTCGCCGGAGAAGACCTGCTCGCGAACGGCATCGCTGGTGCCTTCAATACGACGAACGACTTGTTCAACAGCAGCATAGCCAATCTGCCAGGTGGGCTGTTTGAGGGTAGTAATGCCGACGCCAGCCAGCTCCGCCCACTCCAGTTCATCAAACCCCAGCAGACCGATGTCGCTGCCCCAGTGCAGGCCAATGCGCTTGAGCGAGCGGGCAACCTGCAGCGTCAGCGCCCCGTTGGCGGAGATAACCGCTTTGCGCATCCCACGATGGCGCGTATGGAACTGACGCAGGGTGTTGTCAAGCTGCCCGGCTTCGTGAAGCGGCGTTTCGGCATTTTCGGCGATCACGCCGGGATAACGCTCCAGCGTGGCGCGAAATGCGCTCAGGCGTTCACGTCGGGTGTTGACCATCCCCAGCGGTTCACTCAGAAACAGAATGGCCTCGAAGCCCTGTTCAATCAGATGTTCGGTGGCGGTCGTGGCGGCCTGGGTGTTATCCAGCCCGACCACGTCGCAGGCAAATTCCGGGATTTTACGGTCGATGAGGACCATGGGCAGGGAGGATTGCTGCAGGCGATTTAAGCCTTCTTCACGCATGCCTACCGCGTTGACCACAATCCCTTCCACCTGATAGCTGCGCAGCAGGTCGAGATAATGCAGCTCCTGGTCGACTTCGTTGTTGGTATTACAGACCAGCGGCGTAAAGCCTTTCTCGCGACAGGCGGCTTCGATACCGCTGAGCACGTTCACGGAGTAGGGGTTGGTGATATCGGCGATGATCAGCCCGATAAGGCGGGTGCGGCCACGTTTGAGCCCGCGCGCCATGAGGCTGGGACGGTAGTCGAGATCGGCAATGGCCTGTTCAATACGCGCCAGCAACGCATCGGACAGCAGGTGTTTCTCGCCGTTAAGGTAGCGCGAAATGCTGGTTTTGCCGGTTTTGGCGGCTTTCGCCACGTCGCTGATGGTGGCCCGGGCTGGTTTGCTCATCGCTGATTTCCCTGAATTTAGTGAGAATACCTTAGCGGGAAAATCGGACGAATCAAGTAATTTGCCCGGTGGCGCTGCGCTTACCGGAGGTTGCGGCCTGATGCCCTCACCCCAACCCTCTCCCACGGGAGAGGGAGCAAACACTAAAAACGGCAACGGGGTTGCCGTTTTGCTTTTACCTACTAAATTGGGCTTAACGTAATCTCTACGCGGCGGTTCTGCGCTTTGCCTTCCGCCGTGCTGTTGCTGGCGATAGGGTTGGCAGGGCCCATGCCGCTGGTGCGGATGCGGTTTGCTTCAACGCCCTGGGTAATCAGCGAGCTGGCCACGGAATCGGCGCGCTGCTGGGACAGACGCATGTTCAGATCCTGGCTGCCGGTGCTGTCGGTGTAGCCAATCACGTTCACGGCGGTCTTGTTGTACTCTTTCAGCACCATCGCCACGCCGGTAAGGGTGTTCGCACCCGCGGGTTTCAGCGTTGCGCTGCTGCTGTCGAAGGTGACGTTGTTCGGCATGTTCAGGATGATGTTATCGCCGCTGCGCGTCACGCTCACGCCGGTTCCCTTCATTTTGTCGCGCAGTTTTGCTTCCTGCACGTCCATGTAATAACCGACGCCGCCGCCCAGGGCCGCGCCCGCCGCTGCGCCAATCAGCGCGCCTTTGCCGCGGTCTTTCTTGGAGGAGGAGAGCGCCCCAACGCCTGCGCCGACCAGCGAGCCGATACCCGCGCCAATGCCGGATTTACCCGCTTCGCGCTCACCGGTGTAAGGGTTGGTTGTGCAGCCAGAAACAGCCAGTGCACCGCTCACCAGAGCGGCAATAACGAGTACGCGTTTTTTCATCTTCTTTCCTTAATCCTTTTTATTCTTTGCCACGGCGAACGTGGCAGTTGATTATGACGTCCAGATACGGAGAAAATTCCGGGTATAACTCTGAAATTTGTGACAAACCATAAACGGTCTCAGCAAGAAGGCCGTAAAACCTGCACGCAACCAGGAGCGCACGCTTGAGCACCTCAACGAAAACCATTCTGACCGCCGCCCACTGGGGGCCGATGCTGGTCGAAACCGATGGCGAAAATGTTCTGTCGTCTCGCGGAGCATTGCCAACACAACATCCCAACTCTTTACAGACCGTCGTTCGCGATCAGGTGCACAGCAAAACACGCGTGCGCTGGCCGATGGTGCGTAAAGGTTTTCTCGCCTCACCTGACAAGCCGCAGGGCATTCGCGGTCAGGATGAGTTTGTTCGCGTGAGCTGGGATGACGCGCTGGCGCTGATCCACACCCAGCACAAGCGCATTCGCGACAGTTACGGTCCGTCGTCCATTTTCGCCGGGTCCTACGGCTGGCGCTCTAACGGGGTGCTGCACAAGGCGTCGACGCTGCTGCAGCGCTATATGAGCCTGGCGGGCGGCTATACCGGTCATCTGGGGGATTACTCCACCGGTGCAGCGCAGGCGATCATGCCGTACGTCGTGGGCGGGAACGAGGTGTACCAGCAGCAGACCAGCTGGCCGCTGGTGCTGGAACATACCGACGTGGTGGTGCTGTGGAGCGCTAACCCTCTTAACACGCTGAAAATTGCCTGGAATGCCAGCGACGAGCAGGGCATTGGCTATTTCGACGCGCTGCGCAAAAGCGGCAAGCGCATCATCTGCATTGACCCGATGCGCTCTGAAACCCTGGATTTCTTCGGCGACAGCGCCGAGTGGATTGCCCCGCATATGGGCACTGACGTGGCGATGATGCTGGGTATCGCTCATACCCTGGTGGAAAACGGCTGGCACGATGTCGAATTCCTGACGCGCTGTACCACCGGCTTCGATAAATTCGCCGACTATCTGACGGGTCGCTCCGATGGGGTGGCGAAAACGGCAGAGTGGGCAGCAGAGATTTGTGGCGTTTCTGCGCAGAAGCTCCGCGAACTGGCGGCGTTATTCCATAAAAACACCACGATGTTGATGTCCGGCTGGGGGATGCAGCGCCAGCAGTTTGGCGAGCAGAAACACTGGATGCTGGTGACCCTTGCTGCGATGCTGGGGCAGATCGGTACGCCGGGCGGCGGTTTTGGTCTCTCCTATCACTTTGCCAATGGCGGTAACCCCACGCGTAAAGCGGCGGTGCTGGCGTCTCTGCAAGGTTCGGTGCAGGGGGGCGTGGACGCCGTGGATAAAATCCCGGTGGCGCGTATTGTTGAAGCCCTGGAAAATCCGGGCGGTTTTTATCAGCACAATGGTCTCGACCGCCACTTCCCGGATATTAAATTTGTCTGGTGGGCGGGCGGGTCGAACTTCACGCACCATCAGGATACCAACCGCCTGATCCGCGCCTGGCAGAAGCCGGAGCTGGTGGTGATTTCAGAGTGCTTCTGGACCGCCTCGGCGAAACACGCTGATATCGTGCTCCCGGCGACCACCTCGTTTGAGCGTAACGATCTCACCATGACCGGCGACTACAGCAATCAGCATATGGTCCCGATGAAGCGCGTGGTGGCCCCGCGCGATGGGGCGCGTGATGATTTCGACGTGTTTGCTGAACTGAGCGAGCGGTGGGAAGCGGGCGGTCGCGCGCGTTTTACCGAGGGAAAAACCGATCTCGAATGGCTGGAAACCTTCTACCAGATTGCCGGGCAGCGCGGCGCGGCGCAGGGCGTGACGCTCCCGCCATTTACTGAGTTCTGGGAGGCGAACCAGATCGTCGAAATGCCGGAGAGCGAACAGAACGCGAAGTTTGTTCGTTTTGCCGATTTCCGCCGCGATCCGGAGAACCACCCGCTGAAAACCGAGAGCGGCAAGATCGTGATCTACAGCGAGCGCATCGCCAGCTTTGGCTATGCTGACTGCCCGCCGCATCCCACGTGGCTCGAGCCGGACGAATGGCACGGCAACGCCCGGCCGGATCAGCTGCAGGTATTATCTGCCCATCCCGCGCACCGTCTGCACAGCCAGCTTAACTATACCTCCCTGCGCGAGCAGTATGCGGTCGCCGGGCGAGAGCCCATCACGCTGAATACCCTTGATGCGCAAGCGCGCGGGATTGCGGACGGCGACGTGGTGCGCGTCTGGAACGCGCGTGGACAAGTGCTGGCAGGGGCGGTGGTGAGCGACGGGATTAAGCCGGGCGTGATCTGCATTCATCAGGGCGCATGGCCTGACCTTGAGCTCGCCGAAGGCGGTATCTGTAAAAACGGGGCGGTTAACGTGCTGACCAAAGATCTCCCCAGCTCGAAGCTGGGGAATGGTTGCGCAGGGAACACGGCGCTGGCCTGGGTCGAGAAATATACGGGTCCCGAGCTTACCTTAACGGCGTTTGATCCGCCTGCCAGCTCATGATCCACGTCGGGTGTTGGGTGTCATCCTGCCAGGCGCTGTCTTCAATGCGAAAGCCCTGAGCATGGTAGAAATTCACCGCCCGGACATTTTTCTGATACACCTCCAGGGTTAAGTGCGGGAAGCGCTGTTGAACATGGTTCAGCAGCGCGCGCCCGATGCCTTTCCCGATGCATGACGGCGCCACAAACAGGGCGCCGACAAACTGAGACTGCATCACGCTGATAAATCCGCAAGGTTCGCCGTCCTGCTCCCAGACCCAGGTTTCAGCGGACGGCAGATAAACGTCCCGCACCATGGCCTCATTCTCTTTCCAGTAATTCGGCGCGATGAACGGATGCGCTTCCGTGGTGCTTTCCAGCCACAGGCTCAGCAGCGGCGCGGTATTTTCATTTTGCCATTTGCGGATCATGATGGCCTCCCGGATGACAGAAGCAGCCGGTAACGTGGTCGTTGACCAGGCCACAGGCCTGCATAAAGGCGTAGCAGATGGTGGAGCCGACAAACTTAAAGCCGCGTTTTTTCAGGGCCTTCGAGAGCGCATCCGAGGCCGGAGTGGCGGCCGGAATTTCCGCGAGCGTGGTCGCCTCCGTGACTTGCGGATCGTTATTCACAAACGCCCAGACAAAATCTGAAAATGATTCGCCGTTTTGTTCCATCGCCAGATAAGCGCGTGCGTTACCGATAATGGCCTGGATCTTGCCGCGATGGCGGATGATGCCGGCATCCTGCACCAGTCGCTCGACGTCCTCATCGGTCATCGCGGCGACGGCGACGGGGTCGAACTGGTGGAAAGCGCTGCGGTAATTTTCGCGTTTTTTCAGTACCGTAATCCATGATAACCCCGCCTGCTGGCCCTCCAGGCAGATCATCTCAAAGAGCTTTTTGCCATCCCTTTCCGGCACGCCCCATTCCCGATCGTGATAGTCGATATAAAGCTGATCCTGGCTTACCCAACCGCAACGTTCCATCCGTCATCTCCCTTATTGATACTGATTTCGCAAAAATTTCGTTCTGACTGGCTTGACGTGTTTACTATAAAGACAATAGTTAATACAGGGCCATATGCTCTCTAAGCTCTTCCTGAATAACGACAACTATCGCCGAATTCGGCTCTCTCTGGGGTCGCGTTGAAGATGATAAAAAAAATCAGTGGTCGCCATGCTGTGTCTGGCCTGGTGGGGATTTCAGCCTGCCTGTTTTTTTGTAATACAGCGTCTGCCTGGCAACAGGAATATATCGTTTCAGACGCCCAAAATAATACGGCGGAACGCTATACATGGGACGCGGATCACCAACCGCGCTATGAGGATATTCTCGCGGAGCGTATTCAGTCTTCGAAAAATGCGCCGGGTCTTGCTCTGAATATACCATCTGGCAGCACGACAGAGGGGGCGATGAGCGTAGGCTGGAATTTTCCCGTTTCAGCGCGAATGACCACCGGCCCGGTGGTGGCGTGGCGGTACGACGGCACGGCTCCCATGATGATCAACGAGTTTGGTGATAGCGCGTCGACACAGTCAGTTACGGACCCGCTCTGGCATGCCAGCGTCAGCACGCTGGGGTGGCGCGTTAACACCCAGTACGGCGATCTCCGGCCCTGGGCGCAGATCAGCTATAACCAACAGTTTGGTGAAAACCAGTGGAAATCGCAGTTTGGTATGCCACAAACGCCAGCTCCTGCCCAAAACGGCAGCTGGATGGATGTCACCGTGGGAACGGATATTCCCTTTAATACGCACATGGCGGCCTATGCCTCGCTGGCTCAGGGGGAGCATACCACCACCGGTGAGGAGTTTTTATACACCCTCGGCGTCAGCGCCAATTTCTAGAATTGTTACTTTTTTAAACGTTACGATAACATCTCGAATACAATAACCACGGGCTTTACAGCGATAGCAGATACTAACACGCTGTCGCTTTATTCCCGTGCCAGGTCATTCATTCCCGATTCCAGGCATTTCATTCCGTTCCGCCTGCATTTCATGCCGTTTTACCCCAGGCATATTGAGGTTTTGTTTATCGTTGTCCTCAGCGAATTCCCTCAATTTATCTTGCAGGACAACTGCCATGAACACATCAACCTATAACCGCACGCGCTGGCTCACGCTCTTTGGCACCATCGTCACTCAGTTTGCGCTGGGATCGGTCTATACCTGGAGCCTGTTTAACAGTGCGCTTTCTGACAAACTCGGCGCACCGGTCAGCCAGGTCGCGTTCTCCTTTGGTTTGCTGAGCCTGGGTCTGGCGATTTCATCTTCCGTCGCGGGCAAGCTGCAGGAGCGTTTTGGCGTGAAGCGCGTGACCATGGCGTCCGGCATCCTGCTGGGACTGGGCTTTTTCCTGACCGCGCATTCCAGCAATCTGATGATGCTCTGGCTGAGTGCGGGCGTGCTGGTGGGACTGGCGGACGGCGCGGGCTATCTGCTGACGCTGTCAAACTGCGTGAAGTGGTTCCCGGAACGTAAAGGCTTAATCTCTGCGTTTGCCATTGGTTCTTATGGTTTGGGCAGCCTCGGGTTCAAATTTATCGATGCCCATCTGCTGGCGTCCGTCGGCCTCGAAAAAACCTTCATGATCTGGGGCGCAATCGTGCTGGTGATGATTCTGTTCGGCGCCACGCTGATGAAGGATGCGCCGCAGCAGGAAGTGAAATCCGTGAATGGCGTGGTGGAGAATGATTTCACTCTCGCGCAGTCGATGCGTAAACCGCAGTACTGGATGCTGGCGGTGATGTTCCTGACGGCCTGCATGAGCGGCCTGTATGTCATCGGCGTGGCGAAAGATATCGCGCAGGGGATGGTGAAACTGGATGCAGCCACGGCGGCCAACGCGGTGACCGTGATCTCCATTGCTAACCTCTCCGGTCGTCTGGTCCTCGGTATTCTGTCCGACAAAATCGCCCGCATCCGCGTGATTACGATTGGGCAGGTGGTTTCGCTGGTCGGTATGGCGGCGCTGCTGTTCGCTCCGCTGAATGAAGCCACCTTCTTCGCGGCAATTGCCTGCGTGGCCTTTAACTTCGGCGGCACCATTACCGTCTTCCCGTCACTGGTGAGCGAGTTCTTTGGCCTGAACAATCTGGCGAAAAACTACGGCGTGATCTATCTGGGCTTCGGGATCGGTAGTATCTGTGGCTCGCTGATTGCTTCCCTGTTCGGCGGGTTCTACGTAACCTTCTGCGTGATATTTGCCTTGCTGATTATCTCCCTGGCGCTGTCAACCACGATTCGCCAGCCGCAATGTGAAGTTTTTAAAGAAGTTCATGCATAATCGCGACGAGAAAGGCCGGTAATCCGGCCTTTTTATTTTCTTAACCTGGAAATAAAGCGATTTTGTCTGTTTTTGGATTTGCTTTTTTGTAAATAACTGTACTGATCACACTCTCTGCTGCCACTTTTCCGCTTCCCTGTGGTCTACTTACCACGCCTGTAGACGTTTCATTGAACGATCCCCTGAGCGTATGTCTAATCTGCCCACTTTTTAATCGAGGTGGGCGGCGGTACTGTCCCTTTTTCCGGGTAGCTTGCATGAAATACATTAAATCGATGGCGCAACAAAAGCTCTGCTTTTTGCTGGCGTTGTACATCGGCCTGTTTATGAACGGCGCAGTTTTTTTCCGTCGGTTTGACGGTTACGCGCATGATTTTACCGTCTGGAAAGGAATTGCAGCGGTTGTCGAATTGGTCGCTGCGGTACTGGTCACCTTCTTTTTATTCCGTATTCTTACCCTGTTTGGCCGTCGCGTGTGGCGAGTGCTGGCAACGTTTATCGTGCTGTGCTCGGCGGGTGCCAGCTATTACATGACTTTTATGAACGTGGTGATTGGCTACGGCATTATTGCCTCGGTGATGACCACGGATATCGACCTCTCTAAAGAGGTTGTGGGGCTGCACTTTATCCTCTGGCTGGTAGCGGTCAGCGCCTTGCCGCTGCTGCTCATCTGGAGCAACCGCTGCCGCTATACCCTTGTTCACCAGATCCGCACGCCAGGAAAGCGATTCAGAAGCGTCGCCGTGGTGCTGCTGGCGGGCCTGATGGTCTGGGGGCCGATTCGTCTGCTGGAGGTGAAGCAGAAGAATGATGAGCGTACCTCCGGCGTGGATATGCCGAGCTACGGTGGCGTGGTTGCCAACTCTTATTTACCGTCTAACTGGATCTCCGCGCTGGGGCTGTATGCGTGGGCGCAGGTGGATGAGTCCTCGGATAATAAGTCGCTGATAAACCCGGCGAAGAAGTTTACCTATGTGGCGCCAAAGGATATCGACGATACCTACGTCGTCTTTATTATCGGAGAGACCACACGCTGGGATCATATGGGCATTCTCGGCTATAACCGTGATACCACGCCTAAACTGGCGCAGGAAAAGAACCTGATTGCCTATCGTGGCTATTCCTGTGATACCGCCACCAAGCTTTCCCTGCGCTGCATGTTTGTACGCGAGGGCGGGGCGAGCGATAACCCGCAGCGTACGCTAAAAGAGCAAAACGTCTTCTCGGTGCTGCATCAGCTTGGGTTTACCTCCGACCTCTATGCGATGCAGAGTGAGATGTGGTTCTACAGCAACACCATGGCGCAAAACATCTCCTACCGCGAGCAGATTGGCGCAGAGGCGCGCAACCGTGGCAAACTTGTCGATGACATGTTGCTGATTGATGAGATGAAACTCTCACTCAACGGGAACCCTGATGGTAAGCATATGATCATCCTTCATACCAAAGGGTCGCACTTTAACTACACACAGCGCTACCCGCGCAGCTTTGCCAAATGGACGCCGGAGTGCGTCGGAGTGGATAAAGACTGCACCAAAGCCCAGTTGATTAACTCTTATGACAACTCCGTGATGTATGTGGATCACTTTATTGATTCGGTGATTGACCAGGTTCGCGATAAGAAGGCTATTGTCTTCTATGCGGCGGACCACGGTGAATCTATCAATGAGTTCGAGCATCTGCACGGTACGCCACGCAAGATGGCACCACCGGAGCAGTTCCGCGTGCCAATGATGGTGTGGATGTCCGATAAGTATCTGGAAGACCCGGAGAAAGCGAAGATGTTTGCCCATCTGAAGAAAGAGGCGGAAATGAAGGTGCCGCGTCGTCACGTTGAGCTGTACGACACCATTATGGGTTGTCTCGGCTACACCTCACCGAACGGTGGGATTAACGAAAACAACAACTGGTGTAAACTCCCTGATAACAGCGCAAAAGCCGCGCAGTAGCTGCTTTGGCGAGAATATCGCCAGTTGAATGGCTTTTTGAAAATAAGGGATTGACGGGGGCGCACCTCAGCAGTAAGATGCGCTCCGCATTCGGCGAGTAGCGCAGCTTGGTAGCGCAACTGGTTTGGGACCAGTGGGTCGGAGGTTCGAATCCTCTCTCGCCGACCACATTCTGAAAAGGGCTAACCGTAAGGTTAGCCCTTTTTGCATTATGGCCTTAGCTCTTCAGAGTAATCAAAACGCCCCTTACGCCCGCTTCTCCCTGCCTGTTAACGATTTTGTGACATAATCCATTGTATTTTTTTATATATAGATTGATCTTTTTTCGCGTTGCTTATGGATAACCTCAGCATTTTTCGCTGTGCGTTTTAACGTTCGCGGTATTTAGTGCTCAGATAATCACCATTCTGCAAGAAAATTTACCCATTCTGAATAAAAGTTAATCACTGATTGTTGCGAAATATGAAGATAGTTGTGCTGCAACATAGCGAGTAGCATAAATTTCCCTGCTGAAAACTGACGCTCATGGTTTTTTTAATCTTTGTTTGCGGTTTCTCACACTCAGCGTAAATCCCCGTCACCTGTATTGACGTTTTCACATTCTGTTGACAGATTGTAGGGCATGAGGGGCATTTCAGGGACGATCTGCGCTGCAACTCAAACGCTCTTCTGAAAGGATTCTCCATCCCTTTAACGCCTTCGGGCACCTCCGACCGGACCGGGTAAAAAATAAATAAAGGTCTGGCGGCGTAACACAACAAAGCAAAACATCACATTGGAGCAGAATAATGAGTATTTCCTTGAAGAAGTCAGGGATGCTGAAGCTTGGTCTGAGCCTGGTGGCTATGACCGTGGCAGCAAGCGTACAGGCAAAAACCCTGGTTTACTGTTCTGAAGGCTCGCCGGAAGGCTTTAACCCACAGCTCTTTACCTCTGGTACGACTTACGACGCAAGCTCTGTACCGATCTATAACCGTCTGGTTGAATTCAAAACCGGCACCACGGAAGTGATTCCGGGTCTGGCCGAGAAGTGGGACGTCAGCGAAGACGGTAAAACCTACACCTTCCACCTGCGCAAGGGCGTGAAGTGGCAGGACAGCAAAGAATTCAAACCAACGCGCGACTTTAACGCCGACGACGTTGTGTTCTCCTTCGACCGTCAGAAAAACGCTCAGAACCCGTACCACAAAGTCTCTGGCGGCAGCTATGAATACTTCGAAGGGATGGGTCTGCCGGATCTGATCTCTGAAGTGAAAAAAGTGGACGATAATACCGTTCAGTTCGTGCTGACGCGTCCGGAAGCACCGTTCCTGGCTGACCTGGCCATGGACTTCGCCTCAATTCTGTCCAAAGAGTACGCGGACAACATGCTGAAAGCCGGTACGCCGGAAAAAGTCGACCTGAACCCAATCGGTACCGGTCCATTCCAGCTGCTGCAGTACCAGAAAGACTCCCGTATTCTGTATAAAGCATTCGAAGGCTACTGGGGCACCAAGCCGAAGATTGATCGTCTGGTCTTCTCCATTACGCCTGATGCGTCAGTACGTTATGCAAAACTGCAGAAAAACGAATGCCAGGTGATGCCATACCCGAACCCGGCTGACATCGCCCGCATGAAGCAGGATAAGAACATCAACCTGCTGGAGCAGGCTGGCCTGAACGTGGGCTATCTCTCCTTCAACACCGAGAAGAAACCGTTTGATGACGTGAAAGTGCGTCAGGCGCTGACCTACGCGGTGAACAAAGAAGCGATCATCAAGGCGGTTTACCAGGGCGCTGGCGTTGCAGCCAAAAACCTGATCCCACCAACCATGTGGGGCTATAACGACGACGTTAAAGACTACTCCTACGATCCTGAGAAAGCGAAAGCGCTGCTGAAAGAAGCGGGCCAGGATAAAGGCTTCACCGTTGAGCTGTGGGCGATGCCGGTACAGCGTCCGTACAACCCGAACGCACGCCGTATGGCAGAAATGGTTCAGGCTGACTGGGCGAAGATTGGCGTACAGGCCAAGATTGTGACCTACGAGTGGGGCGAGTACCTGAAGCGCGCCAAAGCGGGTGAGCACCAGGCAGTGATGATGGGCTGGACCGGTGACAACGGGGATCCGGACAACTTCTTCGCTACCCTGTTCAGCTGTGCTGCAGCGAAAGACGGTTCTAACTACTCTCGCTGGTGCTACAAGCCGTTTGAAGACCTGATCCAGCCGGCGCGTGCGACCGACGATCACAACAAACGTATTGAACTGTACAAGCAGGCGCAGGTTGTTATGCACGATCAGGCTCCGGCGCTGATTGTTGCTCACTCCACCGTGTACGAGCCAGTGCGTAAAGAAGTGAAAGGCTACGTGGTTGATCCACTGGGCAAACACCACTTCGAAAACGTATCGGTTGAATAATTAAAAGCAACGCCAGGCGGCGCTGCGCTTGCACTGGCCTACGGTATGTAGGCCGGGTAAGCGTAGCGCCACCCGGCAGCAGTGCTTAATTCTCTCTCTGAAAGGAGAGGGGATAAGATTTGTGAGCAATACAGACGTCACGCCACTGGTCGTGCGTCATCAGAGAGAATCCGGGTTATGTTGCAGTTCATCCTCCGACGTCTGGGACTTGTTATCCCCACGTTTATCGGTATCACCCTTCTCACTTTTGCCTTCGTCCATATGATCCCCGGCGACCCGGTAATGATTATGGCGGGCGAGCGTGGTATTTCCCCTGAGCGCCATGCACAGCTGCTGGCTGAACTCGGCCTCGATAAGCCAATGTGGCAGCAGTATCTCCACTATATCTGGGGCGTGCTGCACGGTGATTTAGGGATTTCACTGAAAAGCCGTCTTCCGGTGTGGGACGAGTTCGTGCCGCGTTTTAAAGCGACGCTGGAGCTTGGCGTCTGCGCCATGATTTTCGCCACCGCGGTGGGTATTCCTGTCGGGGTACTGGCTGCCGTTAAGCGTGGCTCTATTTTTGACCACACCGCTGTGGGCCTGGCGCTGACCGGCTACTCCATGCCTATCTTCTGGTGGGGCATGATGCTGATCATGCTGGTCTCGGTGCAGCTTAACCTGACACCGGTCTCCGGGCGCGTCAGCGATATGGTCTTCCTGGATGACTCCAACCCGCTCACTGGCTTTATGCTGATTGATACGGCTATCTGGGGCGAAGAGGGCAACTTCATGGATGCCGTCGCGCATATGATCCTGCCTGCCATGGTGCTGGGCACCATTCCTCTGGCGGTGATCGTGCGTATGACCCGTTCATCGATGCTGGAAGTGCTGGGTGAGGATTATATCCGCACCGCGCGCGCCAAGGGCCTGACGCGTATGCGCGTTATCATCGTCCATGCGCTGCGTAACGCCATGCTGCCGGTGGTGACCGTTATCGGTCTCCAGGTGGGGACATTGCTGGCGGGGGCGATCCTGACCGAAACCATCTTCTCCTGGCCGGGCCTGGGTCGCTGGCTGATTGACGCGCTGCAACGCCGTGACTATCCGGTGGTGCAGGGCGGTGTGCTGCTGGTCGCGACGATGATTATCCTCGTCAACCTGCTGGTCGATTTGCTGTACGGCGTGGTGAACCCGCGTATTCGTCATAAGAAGTAAGGGGCCATCATGTCACAGGTTTCTGAAAACAAAGTTGTTGCTGCACCGGTTCCGATGACGCCGATGCAGGAGTTCTGGCACTACTTCAAGCGCAACAAAGGCGCGGTGGTGGGGCTGGTGTATGTCGCTATCATGATCCTGATTGCGGTGTTTGCGAACGTCCTCGCGCCGTATAACCCGGCGGATCAGTTCCGCGATGCGCTGCTCGCCCCGCCTGCCTGGCAGGATGGCGGTAGCCTGGCGCACCTGCTGGGGACCGATGATGTGGGCCGCGATGTGCTGTCGCGTCTGATGTACGGTGCGCGCTTGTCGCTGCTGGTCGGCTGCCTGGTGGTGGTGTTATCCCTGATTATGGGGATCGTACTGGGTCTGGTTGCCGGCTACTTCGGCGGTATCGTTGATAACATCATCATGCGTATCGTCGACATCATGCTGGCGCTGCCAAGCCTGCTGCTGGCCCTGGTGCTGGTGGCGATCTTCGGTCCGTCGATCGGTAACGCCGCCCTGGCGCTGACGTTCGTGGCGCTTCCTCACTACGTGCGTTTAACCCGTGCGGCGGTGCTGGTGGAAGTGAACCGCGATTACGTCACCGCCTCTCGCGTGGCGGGTGCCGGTGCGATGCGCCAGATGTTCGTCAATATCTTCCCTAACTGCCTTGCGCCGCTGATCGTTCAGGCGTCGCTCGGTTTCTCTAACGCCATTCTTGATATGGCCGCTCTTGGCTTCCTGGGCATGGGTGCGCAGCCGCCAACACCGGAGTGGGGCACCATGCTCTCCGACGTGTTGCAGTTCGCACAAAGCGCCTGGTGGGTTGTCACCTTCCCGGGTCTGGCAATCCTGCTGACGGTGCTGGCATTTAACCTGATGGGTGATGGCCTGCGTGATGCGCTTGATCCCAAACTGAAGCAGTAAGAGGCACGAGATGGCGTTATTAAATGTAGATAAATTATCGGTGCACTTCGGCGATGAAGGCACCCCGTTTCGCGCCGTGGACCGCATCAGCTACAGCGTAAATCAGGGCGAAGTGGTTGGCATTGTCGGGGAGTCCGGTTCCGGTAAGTCAGTGAGCTCGCTGGCGATCATGGGGCTGATTGATTACCCGGGCCGCGTGATGGCGGAAAACCTGCAGTTCAACGGTCAGGACCTGAAGCGCATTTCTGAGAAACAGCGCCGCCAGCTGGTGGGCGCGGAAGTGGCGATGATTTTCCAGGATCCGATGACCAGCCTGAACCCGTGCTACACCGTCGGTTTCCAGATTATGGAAGCAATCAAGGTGCACCAGGGCGGGAATAAGAAAACGCGTCGTCAGCGGGCGATCGATCTGCTGAACCAGGTGGGCATTCCTGACCCGGCATCGCGTCTGGACGTTTACCCGCACCAGCTTTCAGGCGGGATGAGCCAGCGCGTGATGATCGCCATGGCGATTGCCTGTCGGCCAAAGCTGCTGATTGCCGATGAACCGACGACGGCGCTGGATGTGACCATCCAGGCGCAAATCATCGAGCTGCTGCTGGAGCTGCAGCAGAAAGAGAACATGGCGCTGGTGCTGATTACGCACGATCTGGCGCTGGTGGCTGAAGCTGCGCACAAAATCATCGTGATGTATGCCGGCCAGGTGGTCGAGACCGGAAATTCACACGATATCTTCCGCGCGCCGCGTCACCCGTATACCCAGGCGCTTTTACGCGCGCTGCCGGAGTTTGCTCAGGATAAAGCGCGTCTGGCGTCGCTGCCGGGTGTGGTGCCGGGCAAATATGACCGTCCGCAGGGCTGTCTACTCAATCCGCGCTGTCCGTATGCGACGGACAAATGCCGGGCGGAAGAACCAGAGCTGAACCAGCTGGCTGACGGTCGTCAGTCGAAATGCCACTACCCACTCGATGATGCCGGGAGGCCAACACTATGAGTACGCAACAGGCCACCACGCAACAGCCGCTGTTGCAGGCCATCGACCTGAAAAAATATTACCCGGTGAAGAAGGGGCTGTTTGCCCCTGAACGCCTGGTGAAAGCGCTGGACGGCGTCTCCTTTAACCTCGAACGCGGTAAAACGCTGGCGGTGGTGGGGGAGTCCGGCTGCGGGAAATCCACGCTGGGCCGTCTGCTGACGATGATTGAAGTGCCGACTGGCGGCGAGCTCTATTATCAGGGGCAGGATCTGCTCAAGCACGACCCGCAGGCGCAGAAGCTGCGTCGCCAGAAAATCCAGATTGTGTTCCAGAACCCGTACGGTTCGCTGAACCCGCGTAAAAAGGTGGGGCAGATTCTGGAAGAGCCGCTGCTGATCAACAGTAATCTGAGCAAAGAGCAGCGCCGTGAAAAAGCGCTGGCGATGATGGCGAAGGTCGGCCTCAAAACCGAGCACTATGACCGCTACCCGCACATGTTCTCCGGTGGCCAGCGTCAGCGTATCGCCATCGCACGCGGGCTGATGCTTGACCCGGACGTGGTGATTGCCGATGAGCCGGTGTCGGCGCTTGACGTCTCCGTGCGGGCGCAGGTGCTGAACCTGATGATGGATCTCCAGCAGGAGCTGGGGCTCTCCTACGTGTTCATCTCCCACGACCTGTCGGTGGTGGAGCATATTGCCGATGAAGTGATGGTGATGTACCTGGGGCGCTGCGTGGAGAAGGGGACCAAAGACCAGATCTTTAATAACCCTCGTCACCCTTATACCCAGGCGCTGCTGTCTGCGACGCCGCGTCTGAACCCGGACGATCGTCGTGAGCGTATTAAGCTGACGGGTGAACTGCCAAGCCCGCTGAATCCGCCTCCGGGATGTGCATTCAACGCCCGCTGCAGTCGCCGCTTTGGCCCGTGCACCCAGCTCCAGCCGCAGCTGAAGGAGTATGGTGGTCAACTGGTGGCCTGCTTCGCGGTCGATCAGGATGAAAATGGCGAGAAGCCACACGCATAACGAAAAAAACCGGCGCTAAGCCGGTTTTTTTATGTCTGCTTTATTATTTCCGCAGGCGAATCTGGTCGACGGCGTGCTTCTCGCTCTTGGTGAGGATCAGGCTCGCACGCTCGCGCGTCGGCAGGATGTTCTCTTTAAGATTCACATAGTTGATCTCATTCCACAGCCCCGTCGCCACATTGATCGCTTCTTCTTCAGAAAGCTGAGCATAGTGGTGGAAATAGGAATCCGGATCGGTGAATGCCCCTTCGCGGAACTTCAGGAAGCGGTTGATGTACCAGTTCTGCAGCAGGTCTTCCGGCGCATCGACATAAATAGAGAAATCGACGAAATCCGAGACAAAGACGTGATGCGGATCGTGAGGATAGTCCATGCCGCTTTGCAGCACGTTGAGACCTTCCAGAATGAGAATATCCGGCTGGACCACCGTCTTATCCCCACCCGGGATGCGATCGTAGATCAGGTGCGAATAGACCGGCGCCGTCACGTGAGGCACGCCGGATTTCAGATCGGAGACAAATTTCACCAGACGGTGCATATCATAAGAGAGCGGGAAGCCTTTCTTCTTCATCAGCCCGCGTTCTTTTAATACTTCGTTCGGATGCAGGAAGCCGTCGGTCGTGATCAGCTCCACGCTGCGGTGTTCCGGCCAGCGGCTCAACAGTGCCTGCAGGACGCGTGCGGTGGTGCTTTTACCCACGGCCACGCTGCCTGCGATACTAATGATATAAGGAATGCGTTGACCGTTCGTCCCGAGAAACTGCTCCAGCACCGCCTGACGACGCAGGTTCGAGCTGATATAGAAGTTAAGCAAGCGCGAGAGGGGGAGATAAATTTCTGCCACTTCTTCAAGGGACAGATCTTCGTTTATCCCTTTTAACCGTGCGATTTCACCTTCCGTCAGCGTCATAGGGACGGAATCACGCAGGGCAGCCCATTGGCTGCGGTTAAAGTGAAGATAAGGCGTCATTAACGTTTGCTCTTTTTTGCTCATAAGCATGCTTCAGTGAGCCAGCGCTATACTGCCGGATCGTGGCTCATCACACAGTTAATTTTGGACAATGGGCAGGAGGTTAACACCAGATGGCAGGAATAATAAGAAAAAAGATGGATAGCGCTGCGTTACGCGGAAGCCGTCACGCTATGGTGTATATAGTGTAAATCACGCGTGCATGTTGATTATTTGACCCGCAATGACTACTTTTACAGCGCTTAGCGCTTCGTTCGCATAAAATGTGAGCGAAAGAACGTTTTATGCAAATTTTTAGTTGCATGACCGCGCAGGTATCCATAGAATGCGCGCTACTTGATGCCGACTTAGCTCAGTAGGTAGAGCAACTGACTTGTAATCAGTAGGTCACCAGTTCGATTCCGGTAGTCGGCACCATCAAGTCCGGTGGGGTTCCCGAGCGGCCAAAGGGAGCAGACTGTAAATCTGCCGTCACAGACTTCGAAGGTTCGAATCCTTCCCCCACCACCACTTTCTGGCAGCGTAAATGCCGCCGGAGCTGGTTGGAAAAATTAGCCAGCTCAAACTGAAAAAGAGAGAAATCTCTTTTTTTGTTACAGAAAGAACTGGGTAGCCGAGTTTCAGGATGCGGGCATCGTATAATGGCTATTACCTCAGCCTTCCAAGCTGATGATGCGGGTTCGATTCCCGCTGCCCGCTCCAATACGTGCTGATATGGCTCAGTTGGTAGAGCGCACCCTTGGTAAGGGTGAGGTCCCCAGTTCGACTCTGGGTATCAGCACCACTTCACTTCTCCTTCCCGTTTCTCTCTGTTTCAATTTTACTGTATTCAACAATTCAGGCATTTCGCCTGGTTGATGTGGTGATATCACCGATTTATCCGTGTCTTAGAGGGACAATCGATGTCTAAAGAAAAGTTTGAACGTACAAAACCGCACGTTAACGTCGGTACTATCGGCCACGTTGACCATGGTAAAACAACGCTGACCGCTGCAATCACTACCGTTCTGGCAAAAACCTACGGTGGTTCTGCTCGTGCATTCGACCAGATCGATAACGCACCAGAAGAAAAAGCTCGTGGTATCACCATCAACACCTCTCACGTTGAGTACGACACCCCGACTCGCCACTACGCACACGTAGACTGCCCAGGCCACGCCGACTATGTTAAAAACATGATCACCGGTGCTGCGCAGATGGACGGCGCGATCCTGGTTGTTGCTGCGACTGACGGCCCAATGCCTCAGACTCGTGAGCACATCCTGCTGGGTCGTCAGGTAGGCGTTCCTTACATCATCGTGTTCCTGAACAAGTGCGACATGGTTGATGACGAAGAGCTGCTGGAACTGGTAGAGATGGAAGTTCGTGAACTGCTGTCTCAGTACGATTTCCCAGGCGACGATACCCC
>NZ_JBMKHT010000028.1:0-57758 GCF_049238165.1 Enterobacter cloacae complex sp. IR5422
CAGGGCCAAAATCAGCCACGAAGAGACGATTTTGGGCTGAAAATTGGAAAATTGAGCCACAGGACGTCGATAAAGGACGGTTTGGGGCGTCATATCGGGAGCTGCGGACCACTTAATCGCAACTTCCCTAATACAAAAGGCTGATATTTCTCCGCCGCAACTATAATTCCTGCGGGAAATGTCACAAAAAAAAGATGCAGGCGGCCTGTTTTAGCATGCTCAGATGATAACAACCGAGACTGCTGGGTGGCGGAATTTAAGTTAGCGTAATTAATAATAGCGGCAATATTTAGTATTTTTTGAATTCCTTACATTCCTGGCTATTGCACAACTGAATTTATGGCTCTATTATTAGGTCAACAAACCACCCCCCATTATAAGTTTGAGATTACTACAATGAGCGAAGCACTTAAAATTCTGAACAACATCCGTACTCTTCGTGCGCAGGCAAGAGAATGCACCCTCGAAACGCTTGAAGAAATGCTGGAAAAATTAGAAGTTGTAGTTAATGAACGTCGCGAAGAAGAAAGCGCTGCTGCGGCTGAAATCGAAGAACGTACTCGTAAACTGCAGCAATATCGTGAAATGCTGATTGCTGATGGTATCGATCCAAATGAATTGCTGAACAGCATGGCTGCCGCTAAAACCGGTACTAAAGCAAAGCGTGCTGCCCGTCCTGCTAAATATAGCTACGTTGATGAGAACGGCGAAACTAAAACCTGGACTGGCCAGGGTCGTACTCCTGCTGTTATCAAGAAAGCGATGGATGAGCAAGGTAAACAGCTGGACGACTTCCTGATCAAGGATTAATCGAGCCTTATTCAGAAAAATCCCGCTTATTGCGGGATTTTTTTTAACCTAAATTTGTCGCAAACATCCTCTTACACTCTGTCATAAAGCATTATTTAGCAATTTCATCGACTGTACTTTAAGACAGGTTTTCGGGAGTGTTACGGGCATAAAAAAACCGGTGGGCAACGCCTCACCGGTTTGAACATTTGCAGCGGTGGCTTATTTCTTAATACCTACGCTCTCTTTGAGCCAGGTTTTAAATTCTTCGCCGAGGGTATTGTGGCGGATACCATATTCAACAAACGCCTGCATATAACCGAGCTTATTACCGCAGTCATGGCTCTTACCTTTCATATGGTAGGCCTCAACGGTCTCTTTCTCGATCAGCATATCGATGGCATCCGTCAGCTGGATCTCATCACCCGCTCCTGGAGGCGTTTTCGCCAGCAGAGGCCAGATCTCAGCACTCAGGACATAGCGACCTACAACGGCAAGGTTTGAAGGCGCTACGTCGGCTTTAGGCTTCTCTACGACGCCAACCATTGGCACACTCTCACCCGGCTCAAGGTTAACGCCTTTGCAGTCAACCACACCGTATGCCGTTACGTCTTCAACAGGCTCAACCATAATCTGGCTGCTGCCGGTTTCGTCGAAACGCTTGATCATTTCAGCCAGGTTATCCTGAGAAAGATCGGATTCGTATTCGTCCAGAATAACGTCAGGCAGAATTACCGCTACAGGCTCATCACCCACGACAGGGTGCGCGCACATAACAGCGTGGCCCAGACCTTTAGCCAGCCCCTGACGAACCTGCATAATGGTGACGTGTGGAGGGCAAATAGACTGAACTTCTTCTAACAGCTGACGCTTAACGCGCTTTTCCAGCATGGCTTCAAGTTCAAAGCTTGTATCGAAATGGTTTTCGATAGAGTTTTTAGATGAATGCGTAACCAGCACAATTTCAGTGATGCCGGCTGCGATACATTCATTCACGACATACTGGATTAATGGCTTATCAACCAGAGGCAGCATCTCTTTAGGAATCGCCTTGGTTGCTGGTAACATCCTGGTCCCCAATCCCGCTACCGGGATAACGGCCTTTCTGACTTTCGAATTTAGGGCAGCCATTCAAATTCTCCTGAGCTGTTCAAGTTTTGAACTTTTATGCAATAAATAACGCGTTGAGTATATCAGCCTCGCCCCGCAGTCCGGGTCTGAAAAGAACGCGTTGCCGATCAATTAGGATAAATACGCATGAAACCGGGCAGCGATAGTAGCACTCCCCGCAAAACACAGGTAAAGCAATCTTAAAATGACGATCCAATTGCTTATTCCGTGGACAACATTAAGCGTAGCCGCCCCCCGGCGCCCCAAATTTGGCACTGCCAGGAGGAACAGCGGTGGCTAATTTGATTAAGATACGCCGTTCCCAACGTCCCAAGCGGTACACCGTTACTCACCTGAATATGGTGTTCACCGGTATTCAGTGATGCATTGAGACCGGCTGAAACGAGGATCAGATTTTTTAAACCGCTGTGGTAATAGCCGACCAATAGCGGAAACTGTCCAGGCAAATTGGCCTGACGAAAAAGCTGGTTTACCTGTTTGAGTAAACTGCCTAACTCCGGCAACCGTTGTCCCTGATGGGATAACTGTTCCTGCAACAAACCATTAAATAGCGCACGAAGAAGCAACGCCGCTAATACACCGTTATCCCCCGCCCGGGTGACATCCAGAGAATAAAACGCAAGGTCGGAATCTGACAGTGGCGCAATATCCAGCACCAGTCCAGGCTGGTCAGCGGCCACCAGCTGCCGATAATTTACGCGACAGTGGGAAATAGTTTGCTGGACGGGCGGCTGGAGCTCTTGCAACAGTTTCGCCGCAGCAGGCGGATTACTCACCAGAGCGTCCCAGTCCTGGAAAAGACGCTCCTCTTCCTCTACCCGGGAATTAAACATATTCGGATAAAGGCACGCTAAGACCGTTTCTCGCAGCCGGTTCAAATCTTTAACCGGTTTAAGCAGAATATCCTGTACCCCAAGACGTAATGCTTTTGCGATATCCGCCATGTTTTCGGTGGCAGAGATCACCAGAATCGGCGTCTGATTGCCTTCGTTACGCAGATGCTCAACCAGCTTCAGTCCATTCATGCGCGGCATCGCAATGTCGCAAATCATCAAATCGGGCGTAATGCTGATCATTTTTTCCAGGGCGTCGATGCCATCTTCAGCCAGTGACGTCATTGCGCCCAGCGAGGATAACCACGAATCCAGTAGCGATCGGAAAACGGGCTCGTCTTCAACAATCAAAATGTGTTTTCCGGCCAATGGCTGTGTCATGGTTCCTCCCCTGGCTGACAGTAACTAAATAGTGGCATGCGATCGGCACTATCGCCTGTCAGATTTTGCTGAAGTAGTCAAAAAAAGGTGCTTAACGTGCGGTTTGCACAAAAGGCAACAATTCGTCCATTTTCTTTTCGACGGCTAACGAGCCCGCTGCGATGGCGGCCTCAGCCCGATGGAAATCAAGAGTAGAGATTTGCGGACAGTACGGCTGAATAAGAATATCCGGAGGATCGCCTGCCATACGGTTACGTTTAAGGCGATTCTCGAGTACCTGAATTGACGTGGTCATGATTTCTATCGCCGTCGGCGCAGCAACCGAACGACGTGCGGTCATACGCCCGATTCTTCCGCGCAGGCGCTCGTGCCAGGCCAGTTTCTCGCCCTCAGCATCTTCGCTCTGGAGGTTGACCGGCATGAGATCCTGTTGCATCAGGTGGGCGTCGTGCTGCAGGTCGACGGCAATCACGATGTCAGCACCCATTGCACGCGTCAGAGAGATGGGAACCGGGTTAACGACGCCACCATCGACAAGCCAGTAACCGTTGTGTGGGACAGGCGCCATGAGTCCCGGCATACTGCAGGAGGCACGCACGGCAAGATGGATATCCCCTTCGGTTAGCCAGAGTTCGCGACCTGTACTGAGGTTCGTCGCGACGGCGCCGAAAGGCATCTGACAATCAGTGAAGTCTTCGAGGGGCATAACCTGGCGGAACTGGTTAAAGACGCGTTCGCCGCGCAGCAGTCCACCACGCTGCCAGGAGAGGTCCATCAGACGCAGCACGTCCCAGTAGCTGAAGGAGCGCACCCACGTCTCGAGCTCCGGTAGCTTTCCGCACGCGTAAGCGGAGCCGACAAGCGATCCGATTGAGCACCCTGCAACAATATCGACAGTAATGCCCATCTGATTTAAGGCATTAATCACGCCGATGTGTGACCATCCCCGGGCGGCACCTGAACCCAGCGCCAGCCCAATTTTAACCTTTCTCATTAGTCCTGTTTTACGTCCCCTGGATTCCTGACATGGCATCAACGCAACGCCTCAGTTAACATAGTGCTACCCGAAGCGTTTTACGCCTTTATTTTTTGTTCCAGGAAGAGAATCGTGTCTCAACTCTGCCCTTGTGGTAGCGCTCTGGAGTATAGCCTATGTTGCCAGCGATATCTTTCTGGCGATCAGGTTGCACCAGACCCGTCACACCTTATGCGTTCACGGTACACTGCTTTTGTGATCAAAGACGCAGACTACCTGATTAAAACCTGGCATCCATCCTGCCACGCAGCCGATTTCAAACAGGACATCGAAGCCGGGTTTGCGAACACGCAGTGGCTCGGCCTCACCGTCTATGAATCCTCTCCAGGCAGTCATCAAGATGAAGGTTACGTCAGCTTTGTTGCCTGTTTTACCGAGAACGCTAAGCCTGGCGCCATTATCGAGCGTTCCCGGTTCTTAAAGGAACGCGGGCAATGGTATTATATTGACGGAACGCGTCCACAGTTTGGTCGTAACGATCCCTGCCCGTGTGGTTCAGGTAAAAAATTTAAAAAGTGTTGCGGGCAGTAATGCCTGACAACCCAGACTTCGCAAATACAAACAGGATTTCCCGGCGATGCAATCATTACAACGTAAAGTTCTGCGCACCATCTGTCCCGATCAAAAAGGGCTGATCGCACGAATTACCAACATTTGCTACAAACATGAACTGAATATCGTGCAGAACAACGAGTTCGTTGACCACCGTACCGGCCGCTTCTTCATGCGTACCGAACTGGAAGGTATTTTCAACGACACCACGCTGCTGGCCGATCTGGACAGCGCGCTTCCGGAAGGCTCCGTGCGCGAGTTGACCCCTGCGGGCCGACGCCGCATCGTGATCCTGGTGACTAAAGAAGCACATTGCCTGGGTGACCTGCTGATGAAAGCCAACTACGGCGGTCTGGATGTCGAAATTGCGGCTGTTATTGGTAACCACGAGACGTTGCGCTCGCTGGTCGAGCGCTTTGATATTCCGTTCGAGCTGGTTAGCCATGAAGGCCATACGCGTGAAGAGCACGACGATCTGATGGCGCAGGCCATTGAAGCGCATAACCCGGACTACGTGGTGCTGGCGAAATACATGCGCGTGTTAACGCCGTCTTTCGTGGCGCGTTTCCCGAACAAGATCATCAACATCCACCACTCGTTCCTGCCGGCCTTTATTGGTGCGCGTCCATACCACCAGGCCTACGAGCGCGGCGTGAAGATCATCGGCGCGACAGCCCACTACGTGAATGACAACCTGGACGAAGGTCCCATCATCATGCAGGACGTGATTCATGTGGATCACACATACACCGCTGAGGACATGATGCGTGCAGGGCGTGACGTTGAGAAGAATGTGTTAAGCCGCGCGCTGTATCAGGTACTGGCCCAGCGTGTCTTCGTTTACGGCAACAGAACCATCATTCTTTAATCTTTCGGAAAATGAATTGATTAGCTTTGCGCCTTTACGGATAAAAAGCAGGCAAACAACTTCATTTCCCTAAAGGAAAGCTTTACAGGGGCGTCTCATTTGATATGATGCGCCCCGCTTCCAGCAGGAAGCAGGCCAGTAAAAAAGCATTACCCCGTGGTGGGGTTCCCGAGCGGCCAAAGGGAGCAGACTGTAAATCTGCCGTCATCGACTTCGAAGGTTCGAATCCTTCCCCCACCACCATCTCTCAGCACGACCTCAAAATTTGAATTACCCCTGGTGGGGTTCCCGAGCGGCCAAAGGGAGCAGACTGTAAATCTGCCGTCATCGACTTCGAAGGTTCGAATCCTTCCCCCACCACCATCACTTTCAAATAACTCCAAATCTTCTGTTCGCACCGGGCATCATGCATTTCCGTAACGGGGAAGGAAGAGAAGCTTCGACTAAGGTTCGATTCGAGCGCAGCGAGAAAGCGTTGCCGAAGGCAACGACCCGAAGGGCGTGGCGCAACGCGCCGGGTCATCCTTCCCCCACCACCATCACTTCCCCAACATAAAAAAACCGAGTCCGCCCTTGTAGGCCGGGTAAGGCGCAGCCGCCACACGGCGACAGAAACCTACATCGGAGGCAAACGACGCCTGACCGGCGAACTCTTCACAATCGACGTATTACACTGGGCATGTTCCGCCAGGCCGTCCAGCAGCGCATCAAGCTGTTCGATTGACCGCACCACCAGCCTGATGACGAAGCAGTCCTCCCCGGTGACTTTGTCGCTCTCAATACACTCCGGCATCGCCTGAATATACTTATCCACCTTATGCAACAGCCCTGGCAACGGCCGTACGCGCACCAGCGCCTGCAGCGTATACCCCAGCGCCGCCAGATTCACCCGTGCACCATACCCCTGAATCACACCGCGCTCTTCCAGCCGCTTCAGGCGCTCTGCCGTACTGGGGGACGTCAGACCGATGCGGCCGCTGAGCACCTTCAACGACATGCGCGCATCCTCAACCAGGCAGGCTAAAATTTGTCGGTCGATATCATCGATAAGGCATTCCATTCTTTTCACCTAATTTTAAAAAGTCATTTACCTTTTCAACCTTATCTCACCCCTGTAAAACCCGACAGCGATTTTCGACAATAGCGTCATTAATCAGGAGGTGGATGATGCGTGATTTCCATAAAGGCGTCTGGCAAATGAGTCTGGCGATGTTAATTTCCGGCTCTATCGGCGCGTTTGTTTTGCTCTCCGGTCTGCCGGTGACGGAAGTGGTGTTCTGGCGCTGTCTTATCGGGGCTATGGCGCTTTTTATTTTTATCCGGGTCAGTCAAAAGCCCTTCAGCCCCCTCACCCGCACCACGCTGCTGCTGGCTATTCTTGGCGGCGTGGCGCTCGTGGTGAACTGGCTGCTGCTCTTCGCGGCCTATGAGCGCATCTCAATTGGTCTTTCAACCGTGGTCTATAACACCCAGCCTTTTATGCTGGTCTTGATGGGGATGTTTCTGGGCGAACGCGTCAGCCTGGTGAAATGGGGCTGGCTATTCCTCGCCTTTGGCGGCGTGGTGATCCTGCTCTCCAGCGAGCTGACCGGCGCGCATGGCAGCGAATGGCTCACCGGAATAGGTTTGGCCATGGCCGCGGCCTTCTTCTACGCGCTGACGGCAATCATTGCGCGCAAACTGAAAACAATCGCACCGCAGCATATTGCCTTTATCCAGGTGCTGACCGGCGTCGTGATGCTTTTGCCGTTTGCCAGCCTGCCGTCATTTTCCGGCGATTTCCCCTGGCCGATGCTGCTGACGCTCGGCATTGTCCATACCGGCATTATGTACCAGCTGCTCTACAGCGCAATTCAGAAGCTGCCTACGCCCATCACCGGCTCCCTGTCGTTTATCTATCCGGTGGTAGCAATTGTTGTCGATAATCTGGTGTTCGGACACGCGCTTAACCTGACGCAGCTGGCGGGCGGCACGCTGATCCTGTTTGCTGCCGCGGGCAACAACCTGGGCTGGGGCGAAAAAAAACCCCGCGAGCGCGGGGTTAGTATCAAAACGGCGAATTAGCGACGGGCGCGTACAATCTGGTATTTGCGCGTCAGGTACTCCACCGGCGCGCTCCAGATGTGGACCAGGCGGGAGAACGGGAACAGCACAAACAGCGTCATCCCCAGCACCAGGTGAACGCGGAAGATAAACGCCACGCCGTCCAGGTGCTCAGATGCTCCGCCGTGGAAGGTCACCACGGACTGCGCCCAGCCGACCAGCTTCATCATTTCGCTTCCGTCCATATGCTGCGCCGAGAACGGAATGGTCAGCAGACCCAGCGCGCACTGTACCATCAGCAGGGAGAGGATCAGGATATCCGCTGCGGTTGTGGTCGCACGCACGCGCGGGCTGAACAGACGACGCTTGAGCAGCAGCAGGCCGCCAACAAGGGTCATCACGCCGCAGGCACCGCCCGCGATCATCGCCATCTTCTGCTTCACCTCAATCGGCAGCCACGCTTCATACATCCAGTGCGGCGTCAGCATCCCGAGGAAGTGACCGGCAAAAATGCCCAGAATCCCGATGTGGAACAGGTTAGACGCGACGTGCATCCCCTTGCGGTCCAGCATCTGGCTGGAGGCGGCACGCCAGGTGTACTGGCCATAATCGTAACGCAGCCAGCTTCCCACCAGGAACACGGTGCCCGCGATATACGGGTAAATGTCAAAGAAGAACATATTCAGGAAGTGCATTAGTGCCGTCCTCCGTTAGAGATATTCAAATATTGCGGGGCAACCGCGCCGGCAAAACGGCGCTGGTGAGCAGCGATTTCAGACTCGCCGCAGTTCTGGTCAGCAAAGAATTTGACCTGCTCTTCTTCCCAGACCGCATCCAGCGCCTGTGGCGTATCGTCACGGGCCTCATCGGCGATTTTCTCCGCCACTTTTTCACTGTCGACAGAGGCGTTGGCGAGCTTCACCAGCAGATCGAACAGCACCGCGTAGCGGCTCTCACGCTGCTGAAGACGCGCGCCGAGCAGCGCCAGGATCGGCGCGATGTCCTGCAGACCGCCCAGCGCCTCTTCTTTTGGCAGCTGCGCCAGATATTCCAGATAGAGCGGCAGGTGATCCGGCAGCTCGCGGCTGTCGAGCTGCAGGCCGTGCTGCTCGTACTGTGCCATCAGGTCAACCATCGCCTGACCGCGGTCGCGGGATTCACCGTGAACGTGTTCGAACAGCAGCAGCGAGGTCGCACGCCCCCGATCAAACAGCTGACTGTAGTCCGCCTGCGCATCAAGAAGATCGCGCGCCAGCAGGTCACGGAGGAAAACGCCCAGCTTCTGGGCATCTTCTTTATCCAGGTTTTCAGATGCCGCAAGCGCATCAAAGAGCTCCTGTTGATGCTGCGCCAGCGCAGCATCCGGGTACTCGAGCAGACGCGAAACAATGACGAGTTCAATCATGAGTGCGGCTCCGTTTTACTGGTCACATCCATGGCGTCGATGCGGCGGCTGTTGAACAGGTTGAATTTGCTGTCTGACCCGTGGCAGCCGTCGCCAAAGGTAAAGCCACAGCCGTTTTTCTCCGGGAAGGCCTCGCGGGCCAGCTCACGGTGGCTGCTCGGCACCACGAAACGGTCTTCGTAGTTGGCAATCGCCAGATAGCGGTACATTTCCTGCGCCTGCGCTTCGGTCAGACCGACCTCTTCCAGCGCGCGGGTGTCGGTTACGCCGTCCACGGTTTCGGCACGCTTGAAGTGGCGCATCGCCAGCATACGCTTCAGCGCCAGCAGTACGGGCTGGGTATCCCCTGCGGTCAGCAGGTTGGCCAGGTACTGAACCGGAATACGCAGGCTCTCCACGTCCGGCAGAATGCCGTTGCTGCCCAGCTCACCCGCGTCAGCGGCAGACTGAATCGGCGACAGCGGCGGCACGTACCAGACCATCGGCAGCGTGCGGTATTCCGGATGCAGCGGCAGGGCCAGCTTCCAGTCCATCGCCATTTTGTACACCGGAGACTGCTGCGCGGCGTCGATTACGCTCTGCGGAATGCCGTCCTTCAGCGCCTGCTCAATCACTTTCGGATCGTTCGGGTCGAGGAAGACATCCAGCTGACGCTGATACAGATCCTTCTCGTTCTCGGTGCTCGCGGCGTTTTCAATCGCGTCCGCGTCGTACAGCAGCACGCCGAGGTAGCGAATACGGCCTACGCAGCTCTCGGAGCAGACGGTCGGCATACCGGCTTCGATACGCGGGTAGCAGAAGATGCACTTCTCGGACTTACCGCTCTTCCAGTTGAAGTAGATTTTTTTGTACGGGCAGCCGGTGATGCACATGCGCCAGCCGCGGCACTTGTCCTGGTCGATCAGCACGATCCCGTCTTCTTCACGCTTGTAGATGGCGCCGCTCGGGCAGGTCGCCACGCACGCCGGGTTAAGGCAGTGCTCGCACAGGCGCGGCAGATACATCATGAAGGTGTTTTCGAACTGGCCGTACATCGCCTTCTGCATGTTCTCGAAGTTCTGGTCTTTGGCGCGTTTTTCGAACTCGCCGCCCAGAATCTCCTCCCAGTTTGGACCGCTGGTAATTTTGTCCATGCGCTGACCGGTGATCAGCGAGCGGGGACGGGCGATCGGCTGGTGTTTACCTTCCGGCGCGTTGTGCAGATTCTGGTAGTCGTAGTCAAACGGCTCGTAGTAATCCTCGATGCCCGGCAGGTGCGGGTTAGCAAAGATTTTTCCCAGAAGCCAAGCGCGGTTACCCATGCGAGGCTGCAGCTTGCCGTTGATTTTGCGGATCCAGCCGCCCTTCCACTTCTCCTGGTTTTCCCAGTCGGTCGGGAAGCCGGTGCCCGGCTTGCTTTCCACGTTGTTGAACCAGGCGTATTCCATACCTTCGCGGCTGGTCCAGACATTTTTACAGGTGACCGAGCAGGTATGGCAGCCGATGCATTTATCCAGATTCAGCACCATGCCGACTTGTGAACGAATTTTCATTTTACGCTCTCCTGTACCTGGTCATTACCTTCGCCGTCTAACCAGTTAATATTCTTCATCTTACGTACCACCACGAACTCATCGCGGTTCGATCCTACGGTGCCGTAGTAGTTAAAGCCGTAGGCCAGCTGGGCATAGCCACCAATCATGTGGGTCGGCTTCGGCGTAATGCGGGTCACGGAGTTGTGGATCCCGCCGCGCTGCTCGGTGATCTCTGACCCCGGCAGGTTCACGATACGTTCCTGCGCGTGGTACATCATGGTCATCCCGGCCGGTACGCGCTGGCTCACCACCGCACGCGCCGTCAGGGCACCGTTGCTGTTGAACACTTCGATCCAGTCGTTATCTTCAATACCCAGATCTTTGGCGTCCGCTTCGCTCATCCAGACAATCGGACCGCCGCGCGACAGGGTCAGCATCAGCAGGTTGTCGCTGTAGGTGGAGTGGATACCCCACTTCTGGTGCGGCGTCAGGAAGTTCAGCGCCTTCTCCGGGTTACCGTTGGATTTTGCGCCCATCACCGCTTTCACGGAGCGGGTGTCGATAGGCGGACGGTACACCAGCAGGCTTTCACCGAAGTCGCGCATCCACTGGTGGTCCTGATACAGCGACTGGCGGCCGGACAGGGTGCGCCATGGGATCAGCTCGTGAACGTTGGTGTAGCCCGCGTTATAGGACACATGTTCATCTTCCAGGCCAGACCAGGTCGGGCTGGAGATAATCTTGCGCGGCTGGGCCTGAATATCGCGGAAGCGGATTTTCTCTTCCTCTTTATTCGTCGCCAGATGCGTATGGTCGCGACCGGTGAACGCGCTCAGCGCCGCCCAGGCCTTCACCGCGACGTGGCCGTTGGTTTCCGGGGCCAGGGTCAGGATCATCTCTGCCGCATCAATCGCCGTGTTCAGCATGGGCTGGCCTTTCGCCGGACCGTCCGCTTTGGTGTAGTTGAGCTTGCGCAGCAGGTCCATTTCGCTCTGGGTGTTCCAGGCGATCCCTTTCCCGCCGTTACCGATCTTCTCCATCAGCGGGCCGATAGAGGTAAAGCGCTCGTAGGTTGCCGGGTAGTCACGTTCAACCGGAATGATGTGCGGTGCGGTCACGCCCGGGATCAGGTCGCATTCGCCTTTTTTCCAGTCCTTCACGTCCAGCGGCTGCGCCAGTTCGGCAGCGGAGTCGTGCTGGATGGGCAGCGTTACCACGTCGGTCTCTTTGCCGAGGTGCCCCACGCAGACTTCGGAGAAGGTCTTCGCGATGTCTTTGTAGATTTCCCAGTCGCTTTTCGATTCCCACGCCGGGTCAACGGCCGCAGACAGCGGATGAATAAACGGATGCATATCCGAGGTATTCATGTCGTCTTTTTCGTACCAGGTGGCGGTAGGCAGCACGATGTCGGAGTACAGGCAGGTGCTGGACAGACGGAAGTCGAGGGTCACCACCAGATCCAGCTTGCCGTCGAGACCGTTGTCTTTCCACTCCACCTCTTCCGGCTTCACGCCGCCCTGCTTGCCGAGATCTTTCCCCTGGATACCGTTTTCGGTACCGAGCAGGTACTTCAGCATGTACTCGTGGCCTTTACCGGACGAGCCCAGCAGGTTGGAGCGCCAGATGAACAGGTTGCGCGGGTGGTTTTTACCGTTTTCCGGCTGTTCTGCCGCGAAGCGGATTGAGCCATCCTTCAGGGATTGCACGGTGTAATCCACCGGTGACATGCCCGCTTTCTTCGCCGCTTCAGCAATGCGCAGCGGGTTCGTGCCCAGCTGCGGCGCAGACGGCAGCCAGCCCATACGCTCGGCGCGCACGTTGAAGTCAATCAGATGGCCGCTGTAGCGGGATTTATCCGCCATCGGCGACAGCAGCTCCTGCGCGGTGACCGTCTCGTAGCGCCACTGGCTGGAGTGGTTATAGAAGTAGGAGGTGCTGTTCATGTGGCGTGCCGGACGCTGCCAGTCAAGGGCAAACGCCAGCGGCTGCCAGCCGGTCTGCGGACGCAGTTTTTCCTGACCCACGTAGTGCGCCCAGCCGCCGCCGCTCTGGCCGACGCAGCCGCAGAAGATCAGCATGTTGATCAGACCACGGTAGTTCATATCGAGGTGATACCAGTGGTTAAGACCCGCACCGACGATGATCATGGAGCGACCGTGGGTCTTGTCGGCGTTTTCCGCAAACTCGCGGGCGATACGCACGATCTGCGCGCGTGGAACGCCGGTGATCTGCTCCGCCCATGCCGGGGTATAAGCCTTCACGTCGTCATAGCCGGTTGCGCAGTTTTCATCACCCAGACCGCGTTCCAGGCCGTAGTTCGCCATGGTCAGGTCATAGACGGTGGTGACCAGCGCGGTAGTCCCGTCGGCCAGCTGCAGGCGTTTCACCGGCAGCTTGTGCATCAGAACGTTTTTCAGCTCAACCTTGTTGAAGTGCTCGGAACCTTCGCCGCCAAAGTACGGGAAGCCCACATCAGCGATCTCGTCCTGGCTACCCAGCATGCTCAGACGCAGTTCCGTCTCCTCACCGGTCGTGCCGTTACGCTGCTCAAGGTTCCACTTGCCCTTCTCGCCCCAGCGGAAGCCGATAGAGCCGTTTGGCGCCACCAGCTCGCCGTTGCTGTTATAGGCAACGGTTTTCCACTCTGGGTTATTTTCCTGGCCCAGCGCGTCCACCAGATCGGCGGCGCGCAGCGTACGGCCTGCTGCGTAGTAGCCGTCACGCTCTTCGAGCATCACAAGCATCGGCATGTCGGTGTAGCGACGGACGTAGTCGGTGAAGTACTGGCTTGGTTTATCCAGGTGGAACTCGCGCAGCATGACGTGGCCCATCGCCATCGCCATCGCGGCATCGGTCCCCTGTTTCGGTGCCAGCCACAGGTCGCACAGCTTGGCGATTTCGGCGTAGTCCGGGGTCACCGCCACGGTTTTGGTGCCTTTGTAACGCACCTCGGTAAAGAAGTGCGCGTCCGGCGTACGGGTCTGCGGCACGTTTGAGCCCCAGGCGATGATGTAGCTGGAGTTGTACCAGTCGGCGGACTCCGGCACGTCGGTCTGTTCGCCCCAGGTCTGTGGAGACGCCGGCGGCAGGTCGCAGTACCAGTCGTAGAAGCTCAGGCAGGTACCGCCGATTAAGGAGAGATAGCGCGCGCCGGAAGCGTAAGAGACCATCGACATCGCCGGGATTGGCGAGAAGCCTGCCACGCGGTCAGGACCGTAGGTTTTCACGGTGTAGACGTTGGAGGCGGCAATCAGCTCGTTCACCTCTTTCCAGGAAGAGCGAACGAAACCACCGCGACCGCGCGCCTGCTTGAAGCTTTTCGCTTTGTCGGCGTCCTCGATGATGGATGCCCACGCATCAACCGGATCGCTGTGCTGCACTTTCGCTTCACGCCACATTTTCATCAGGCGTTTACGCATCAGCGGGTATTTGAGACGGTTGGCGCTGTAGAGATACCAGGAGTAGCTGGCGCCGCGCGGGCAGCCGCGCGGTTCATGGTTCGGCATATCCGGACGGGTACGCGGATAGTCGGTCTGCTGCATTTCCCAGGTCACCAGACCGTTTTTAACGAAAATCTTCCAGCTACATGAGCCAGTGCAGTTTACGCCATGGGTAGAACGGACGACTTTGTCATGCTGCCAGCGCTGGCGGTAACCGTCTTCCCAGTCCCGGTTGGTATCCAGAACCTGGCCGTGCCCATCGGCAAACGTTTCGCCCTTCTGCTTGAAGTAGCGAAACCGGTCCAAAAACTTGCTCATCGGGTATCTCCTGTATGGAGCCTGTGGCTCTCTAAATCGACATTGCTGATTTGCAGCGAAGGTAACGCCCTGAAAGAGAGGGAGAATTGATAACGATCAAGACGACGAGGGACTTTCAGGCGAGGGATTACACCGAATACCACCAAAGCGGTATCTTTATAAATTTCATATCTATATGAAATATAAGGTTATTTCAATTTCATCCTACAAAAGACCAGGCAAAATTTAACATCTCAGGTATTAAGGGGTAGAGCGCCCTGGAAAGCGATGGCGATCACAGTGTTGCCTGCGGATTTCCTCAGCAGGGTTTTCAGTATGTTGTAACTATTTTGGCCAAAAAAAACGCGGCCCGAAGGCCGCGTAAACGGATAATCACACTTACTTATTTTTTTTGGTATTACGGCCATATACCAGCCACGTAATCACAACGCAGGCGATATAGAAGATGAGGAAGACCTTCATTGCACCCGCCGGAGAGCCGGTCAGATCCAGTGAGATGCCGAACGCTTTCGGAATAAAGAAGCCACCAATTGCGCCAATCGCAGAGATAAAGCCCAGGGCTGCAGCCGTATCCGTTGCCGCTTCACGCATCGCCTGCTCTTCGCTTCCGCCCTGCGCCTTCACGCGGTCCATCGTCAGCTTGCGGAAGATCACGGAGATCATCTGGAAGGTAGACGCACTCCCCAGCCCGGCCGTCAGGAACAGCACCATAAACACGCCGAAGAAGGCGATGAAGCTCCCGCCCTGTCCGTCAGCAGGCAGCGTCAGGAACAGCAGCGCACAGAAGACTGCCATCACGACGAAGTTAACCAGCGTCACGCGGGTCCCGCCCAGACGGTCGGAGATCATGCCCCCCAGCGAACGCGCCAGTGCGCCAATGAAAGGACCGAAGAAGGCGAATTGCAGGATCTGCACGTCCGGGAACTGCGTTTTCGACAGCATCGCGAAGCCCGCCGAGAAGCCGATAAACGAACCGAAGGTCGCCAGATACAGCAGCGCCATCACCCAGAGGTGTCCACGCTTCAGCACCGGCAGCTGTTCGCTCAGCGACGCCTTCGACGCGGACAGGTCATTCATAAAGAACCAGGCTGCAAGGGTGAAGACCACGAGGAAAGGCACCCAGATCCAGGCTGCGTTTTGCAGATAGAGGGAAGAACCATCCGCCTGCTCAACGCCACCGCCGCCAAAGGCTGCAAAAATGGAGACCGAGATCGCCAGGGGAGCGATCAGCTGCATCACGCTCACGCCCATATTGCCCAGACCGCCGTTAATCCCCAGCGCGCCGCCCTGCTTCGCTTTCGGGAAGAAGAAGCTGATGTTCGCCATGCTGGATGCGAAGTTCGCCCCGGCAAAGCCGCACAGCAGGGAGATAATCACGAACACGCTGAACGGCGTGGAGGTATCCTGCACCGCAAAGCCAAGCCACACGCAAGGGACGATCATGATGCCCGTACTGAACGCCGTCCAGCGACGGCCGCCGAAGACCGGCACCATAAACGCGTAAGGGACGCGCAGCAGCGCGCCTGACAGCGACGGCAGCGCGGTCAGCATAAACAGCTGATCGGTTGTGAACGTAAACCCGACTTTGGGCAGGTTTACCGCTACCGCGCTAAACAACATCCACACGCAAAACGCTAACAACAAGCACGGCACGGAAATCCACAGATTCCGGCTTGCTACACGATGGCCGCGCTGTTGCCAGAACGCCGGATCCTCTGGACGCCAGTCTGTAATAACGGCACCATTTTCCCTTTCGGGAGCGGATGAGTGACTCATAGACACCTCTGATTCTCGAATGATGCTGCAAACATTAGGGTTTTAGGGCGGCGGTAAGTTGATATAAATCAAAGGAAAAGTGGGAGGATTTGCGGCGTAAAATAAGGCCTCATCCTTAGTGAGTAGGCTAATTCGGTAAAAAAGACGTGGTTTTTCACGGCACTGACGGTTCCCTGCAGCGCCCACCTCTTTCCCCCTACTCCGTTGGCAATTTAGGGGTAATCCTTTATTGGTATGGGTATACTCCAGGGTATGCACCAGAATAGCGCCATTCCTGCAAGCAGGCCACGTCAGGAGCACGCCCACTCTATGTTAAAAAGATGCTTATCTCCGCTAACGCTCGTGAATCAGCTCGCCCTGATTGTTTTGCTGTCCACCGCCATCGGCGTGACCGGCATGGCGATCTCCGGCTGGCTGGTACAAGGGGTACAGGGTAATGCGCATGCCATCAACGAGGCAGGCTCGCTACGCATGCAGAGTTACCGTCTGCTGGCGGCGGTTCCGCTGACGCAGGACGATCGACCTTTAATCGATGAAATGGAGCGCACGGCGTTCAGCCCCGAGCTGGAAAATGCCGCCATCCGTGCCGGTCAGCAATCCCAGTTGAACGCCCTTCAGGGGTACTGGCACACCCAGCTGCAGCCAGGCCTGAAACAGGCGCGCAGTACAGAAGCCGTTGCCCAGGACGTGGCGGGGTTTGTCTCCCGCATTGACGCGCTGGTCTCCGCGTTCGACCAGACGACCGAATTACGCATCGACCGGGTGGTGATGGTGCACCGGGCCATGGCGCTGTTTATGGGGCTGCTGCTGATCTTCACCATCGTCTGGCTCCGCGCGCGTCTGCTGAATCCCTGGAAACAGCTGCTGGCGATGGCCCGCGCGGTCACCGCACGCGATTTTACCCAGCGCACGCACATCAGCGGGCGCAACGAGATGGCCATGCTCGGCCAGGCACTCAATACCATGTCGGCAGAGCTCTCCGAGAGCTACGCGGTGCTGGAGCAGCGCGTACAGGAAAAAACGGCCGGGCTGGAGCAGAAAAACGAGATCCTCTCTTTCCTCTGGCAGGCCAACCGTCGCTTGCACATGCAGGTGCCGCTATGTGAACGTCTCTCACCGGTGCTGAATGGCCTGCAAACGCTGACCCTGCTGCGCGATCTGGAGCTGCGGGTCTACGATGTGGAAGACGAAGAGAACCACCAGGAATTTACCTGTCAGTCCGATATGTCCTGCGATGACAAAGGCTGCCATCTTTGCCCTCGCGGCCTGCCGCCGCTGACCTCCGGCGGCACGACCCTGAAGTGGCGCCTGACGGACAGCCACACTCAGTACGGCATTCTGCTGGCCACCCTGCCAACCGGACGCCACCTGAGCCACGACCAGCAGCAGCTGGTGGATACGCTGGTTGAACAGCTGACGGCCACGCTGGCGCTCGACAGGCATCAGGAAAAACAGCAGCAGCTGATCGTCATGGAAGAGCGCGCGACCATCGCCCGCGAGCTGCACGACTCCATCGCCCAGTCGCTTTCCTGTATGAAAATGCAGGTGAGCTGCCTGCAGATGCAGGATGCGGAGATGCCCGACAGCAACAAGCAGCTGCTCAGCCAGATCCGCAACGAGCTGAACACCTCCTGGGTGCAGCTGCGCGAGCTGCTGACCACCTTCCGTCTGCAGTTGACCGAGCCGGGCCTGCGCCCGGCGCTGGAATCCAGCTGTCACGAATTTAGCGCCCGGCTGGGGTTCCCGGTGAAGCTGGATTACCAGCTGCCGCCGCGCTTTGTCCCCTCCCATCAGGCCATACATTTACTGCAGATCGCCCGCGAAGCGCAGAGCAACGTGCTTAAACACGCTGAAGCAACGGCGGTCACGGTCACCGTCAGCCAGCACGACAATCAGGTGAAACTGACGGTTCACGATAACGGCCGCGGCGTGCCGGAAAATGCCGAACGCACTAACCACTATGGTTTAATCATTATGCGAGACCGCGCCCAAAGCCTGCGCGGTGATTGCCAGGTTCGCCGGAGAGAGACGGGCGGCACGGAAGTTGTCGTCACCTTTATTCCCGAGAAACCGCTTACAACTGCTCAAGGAGATACCCATGACTAATCAGGAACCGGCATCCATCCTGTTGATCGACGACCATCCGATGCTGCGTACTGGCGTGAAACAGCTGGTCAGCATGGCGCCCGATATCACCGTGGTGGGCGAAGCCAGCAACGGCGAACAGGGCATTGAGCTTGCCGAATCCCTCGATCCCGATCTGATCCTGCTCGATCTGAATATGCCGGGCATGAACGGACTGGAGACCCTCGACAAGCTGCGGGAAAAATCGCTTTCCGGACGCATCGTCGTCTTTAGCGTGTCGAACCATGAAGAGGATGTGGTCACGGCGCTGAAGCGCGGGGCGGATGGCTATCTGCTGAAAGACATGGAGCCGGAAGATCTGCTTAAGGCGCTGCAGCAGGCAGCGGCGGGCGAGATGGTATTGAGCGAAGCCTTAACGCCGGTGCTGGCCGCCAGCCTGCGGGCCAACCGCGCCACCTCTGACCGCGACGTCAGCCAGCTCACGCCGCGCGAGCGCGATATTCTCAAGCTCATTGCCCAGGGCCTGCCGAACAAAATGATCGCTCGCCGCCTGGACATCACCGAAAGCACGGTCAAAGTGCACGTGAAGCATATGCTGAAGAAAATGAAGTTAAAATCTCGCGTTGAAGCCGCCGTGTGGGTGCATCAGGAACGCATTTTCTAAGGATTACTCCTCCGGCAGCAGCTTCCAGCGCGGGTCGTCATCAGGCAATGCGACCAGCGGCTGCACCACAGCAAGCGTGATCTCATTGGACGAGACGCGCTGGCCTTTCTCATCTTCTACCACTGCCGAGAGGTGCCAGCGGTTTGTCGCACCTTCCTCTTCATTCCAGGCAGGTATAATCACGCTCCAGCCGTCTGCGCTGTTACTTTTGGCCGGCGACGTCAGGCTCAATGCCTGCGTATCCCCCAGCCAGTGGATCTGACGGATGCCGTGCGTGCTGCGAACCTGCAGCTTCAGCATAACGGTCTCGCCCCCTTTCAGATCCCACGGCGGCGTGGCCAGCCAGACGGACAGCGTTTTACGCTGGCGGAACTCCATCACCGGCAGGCTAGTGCGCTCCGGTGAATCGTAGCGGCTGCCGCGCAGGGATCGCGTCGCGGCGACCTCATCGGCGGAAAGCTGCTTAGCCAGCGGCACGCCAAAGCGGTAGTTGAGCTTCAGCCCAAGGTTATTCTGGCTCTCGCCGCTTTCGCCCTGCTTGTGCCCGGCGGTCAACGTGACCAGCGGAACGGGGGTATAGTTAAGCCCCAGATTGACCGCAACCGGGTTGTGGTACCCGGTTCCACTGTTGAACAGGTCAACGTTATCGCCAAAGTACTGCTCAACGCTGACGCTGGTGTTCAGGTGATGAAACCACGGCAACCAGGCTTTAGCGGTCACGTCATATCCGCGCGCCATGCGCTGCTCCTGAACGTCAGATCGCGCGCGCCATCCGGCAAAGGGCTGATAGTAGTTCGCTGAGAGGCGCAGATTTTCCCCCCACGCTTCCGCGCCCAGCCCGGCACGCTGCAGGTTTTCATCGAGAAGATTATCGTAAAAGGTGTTGTAGCCCAGCAGCCATTTCCCGGCCACCCAGCGCTGGCCGATTCCGGCGTTACTGACCAGGCCATCCGTCTGCTGCGTCAGGCCAAGCTGGCTCCAGCTGAGGTAACGGTTAGTATCATTCCACGGGATAAACCAGCTCCCGCTGCTGCCGTTAAATTTGCCGTCATTATCCACCAGCACGTTCACGCTGGCGTTTCCCCAGGGCGACAGCCAGGACTCAATCTGCTGGTTCACTTCCCCGCTTACCGCGTCGCGCACCTGACCAAAGGCAAACTGACGCGCCTGCTCGCCGGTCGTCAGCCCGTTGTCGGTCATGCTGGCTTCACCGAAGGCTTTCGCCATTTCGGCGAGGTGTTTCTCCCCTTCGCCCGTTGGCGCCGCCAGGCCGAGATCGGGCAGACTATCCCCATTATTATCAAAGGGGTGCTGCGCCTGATGCATAAAGGAATTCGGCGCACCGTGAACGGCTCCGGCCGTAAGAAGGGGGAGTAAAAACAGCAAACGAATGCGGGACGATACAGCCATCAACGTCGTCAATAAGAACCTGTGTTTATGAATAAACTCTTATTATGTTAACGCGATAAGCCCTGAAATGCAGTTCTGGCGGACATTTCAGGATTATCCTGAAACAGCCCTTTCAGCTCCGGCACGCAGGAACCACAGTTCGTACCACAGCGCAGCTTCGCCCCCAGCGCGGTGACGGAATCACACCCTCCGGCAATCGCCTCCCGTATCGCCTCTTCCCCGACGCTGAAACAGCTGCAGATAATGCGTCCCGGATCCATCGCCTTCCCGACGCTCTGCCCGTTCAACAGGGCGTGGCGTTCTGCGGGCAGCACGGGGGGTGAATGAAAAGCGGCTTCAATCACCGTATGCGCCAGCGCCGGTAACGCGGTACCTTCCCAGAAACCCAGCATAAGCTGGCCTTCATGCCAGGCCAGCACGCTGCTGCGTTCACCGGTCTGCGCAACCTGCAGCTGCCAGCCCCGGCCGCTGGCGTGTTCCATTACCCACGACAGCAGCGGTTTATCGCACGCCACCGTCAGGCGTGAAGCTTTACGCCACCAGTAAACCGAAGAGGGCATTTCCAGCCCTTCGCGGGCATAGAGTTCTCCCTGCCAGACGGGCTGCCAGGGCTGGATTCTGACCGCGGTTTGTTTACTCTCCGGCTGGCCCGAAACCGGATCGCAGCGCCTTTCCACCAGCGCATTCACCTTCCCCTGGCGGGCAAACGCAGCGTTCCAGTGCATCGGGGCAAAAGCGTTCCCTTCACGCTGGGCGTCGCTGATGCGCACTCTTGCTACCATGACGCCGCGCGGCGAACTGATGCGCGCCAGCTGGCCGTCGCACAGGGAAAACCGAACGGCGTCTGCGGGGCAAACCTCAACAAAGGGTTCGGCGATATGCTGCATCAGCCTGGCCACATATCCTGTTCGCGTCATGGTATGCCACTGATCGCGGATGCGCCCCGAGTTGAGAATCAGCGGGTACAACGCGCTGACCGTCGCACCGTGCGACAGAGGGTTAACGGGAACAATGTTACGGCGCGGAAAATCCCCCCCAGGCCACTGCCAGGGCTCAAGCCGCTCCCACTCCTCACGGGTAAGCGTAGCCAGATCATGAAGGTTTAACGCCCGCGCGCCGTCATTTTCAAAGGCCGTCAGCGCCGCATGCTCGCAAAAAATCTGGTGGGGATGCAGCCAGGCAAAGGCGTCGCCGTGCCCCAGCCGTTTCGCCACCTGCGCGACGATCCACCAGTCCGGCTTTGCCTCACCGGGCGCGGGCAGAAACGCGCGCTGGCGCGAAATGCGTCGCTCGGAATTGGTTACCGTGCCGTCCTTCTCTCCCCATGCCAGCGCCGGAAAGCGAATATGGGCAAACCGGCTGGTGTCGGTATCATTCATCACCTCAGAGACAATGACCAGCGGGCAGCGCCCCAGCGCCTGACACACCGCGTGGCTGTCCGGCAGCGAGACGGCAGGATTGGTGCCCATGATCCACACCGCCTTCACCTCGCCGCGGGCAATGGCGTCAAACAGCTCCACCGCCATCAAGCCCGGCGTCTGCGCAAGCCGTTCCGTTCCCCAGAAACGCGCCACCCGCGAGAGATCGTCCGGCTCAAAGTTCATGTGCGCCGCCAGCTGATTTGCCAGCCCGCCCACTTCCCTTCCGCCCATGGCGTTTGGCTGTCCGGTCAGCGAAAACGGGCCGCAGCCCGGACGGTTAAATTTCCCGCTGGCAAGGTGCACGTTAATGATGGCGCTGCACTTGTCGCTGCCGCTGGAGGACTGGTTGATTCCCATGGTGTAGAGCGTGATGGCCCGGGGTGCCGTCATAAACCAGTCGTAAAAGGCGCCGATTTCCTGCGGCGAAAGGCCGCAAAACGCCGCCACGCGGGATATCGGCCACGCGTCCGTTCCCTGAATGACATTAAGCAGACCGACGAACAGCCCGGCGTCGCTGCCGGGAGTGAGCGCCAGATGCAGGTCAGTAATATCACAGGAGGCGGTTCTGCGCGGATCGATGACCACCACTTTCATCTCCGGATTGTTGTGCTTTGCCTGTACCAGGCGCTGATACAGCACCGGATGCGTCCAGGCCGCGTTTGAGCCCACCAGCACCACCAGATCGCTGTTTTCCACATCCTCGTAGCTGCACGGCACGACGTCTTCACCAAAGGCGCGCTTGTAGCCAACGACTGCCGATGACATGCAGAGCCGGGAGTTGGTATCAATGTTCGCCGCGCCGATAAACCCTTTCATCAGCTTATTGGCGGCGTAATAATCCTCGGTAAGCAATTGCCCGGACGCGTAAAACGCCACCGCCTGCGGCCCCCATTTGTCGATAATGTCCTGGAGGCGCTCGCCTGCCGTTCCCAGCGCCTGCGCCCAGGCCACCTCAGCACCGTCAACAACGGGGCGCAGCAATCGCCCCTGCAACCCCATTGTTTCCCCCAGGGCCGATCCTTTCACGCACAAGCGGCCAAAGTTCGCAGGATGGGTTTCATCCCCCCGAACGCTGACCGTTTCACCGTCCACGCGGGCGACCACGCCGCAGCCGACCCCGCAGTAGGGACACGTTGTCCGGGTTTCCGTCATGAGGCCTCCGCACGCATTACCAGGGCATCATTACCGACCCACACCTTGCCGTTCTCAATTTTGACCGGCCAGGCGCGCACCGCGGGTTCGCCGTTCTCCACCTGACAGCCGTCGCGCAGGCGGATACGCTGCTTGTAGAGCGGGGAAATTACCACCGGCTCCCCCGCCGCATCGCCAAGAATGCCGCGGGAAAGCACGTTCGCGCTGCTGCCAGGCTCCCGATCGTCGAGGGCGTAAACGGTTTTGCCAAAGCGGAACAGCGCGATCGGCTTACGCCCAAGCCGCGCGCCGATTCCCGCCTGCTCGGGGATATCGTCGATGCCGCAGATTTCCTGCCAGCGCTTGCTTTCATCAGACGGCGCGACGTTCACCGCGGTGCGGAACAGCGCCAGACGGTTCGGATCGTTAAGCGTGGTTTGCCATTCGCACTGATACGTCTCTACCACCCGCGCCATCTCCAGCTCCAGCTCGTGGGCGATGCCCAGGCTGTCGTTGAGGATGACCTCCCGCAGGTAGTCGAGACCGCCTTCCAGGTTGTCCATCCAGGTGCTGGTGCGCTGCAGGCGATCCGCCGTGCGGATGTAGAACATCAGGAAACGGTCTACGGTGCGGATCAGCGTGTCATCATCAAGATCGCTGGCGAAGAGATCCGCATGGCGCGGCTTCATGCCGCCGTTGCCGCACAGGTAGAGATTCCAGCCTTTGTCCGTGGCAATCACCCCCACGTCTTTACTCTGCGCCTCGGCGCATTCGCGGGTACACCCTGAGACCGCCATTTTGATTTTGTGCGGCGCGCGCAGGCCTTTGTAGCGGTGCTCGAGCCTGACCGCGAGGCCGGTGGAGTCCTGCACGCCGTAGCGACACCAGGTCGACCCGACGCAGGATTTCACCGTGCGCAGGGATTTGCCGTAGGCGTGCCCGGTTTCAAATCCGGCTTCCACCAGCGCCTGCCAGATCTCCGGCAGCTGTTCGAGCGTGGCGCCAAACAGGTCGATACGCTGGCCGCCGGTGATTTTGCTGTACAGGCTGTAGCGTTTCGCAATCTGGCCGATGGCGATCAGCCCGTCGGCGGTCACTTCCCCCGCAGGCATGCGCGGCACGATGGAGTAAGTACCGTCCTTCTGGATATTGGCGAAGTAGCGGTCGTTGGTGTCCTGCAGCGGCAGGTGTGCCGGTTTCAGCAGATACTCGTTCCAGCAGGAGGCGAGCACTGACCCCACCAGTGGCTTACAAATTTCGCACCCGTGTCCCTGACCGTAGCGGCTAATGAGCTGGTCAAAGGTGCGGATATGGTTGACGCGCACGAGGTGGTAAATCTCCTGACGCGAGTACGGGAAGTGTTCGCAGATGTCCTTTTTCACCTCCACGCCCTGCGCCGCCAGCTGGAACTCCATCACCTGCTTCACCAGTGCGCTACATCCTCCGCAGCCGGTCGCCGCTTTGGTGCACTGCTTAATCGCGCCGATATCCGTTGCGCCCGCACTTACCGCCTGACAGATATCGCCTTTGCTGACGTTATGACACGAACAGATTTGTGCGCTTTCCGGCAGCGCTGCCACGCCGAGCGCTTTTGGCGCACTGCCTGACGACGCGGGTAATATCAGCGTTTCCGGCTCTTTTGGCAGGGCTATCCCGTTGAGCATCATCTGTACCAGCGTGGCGTATTCGCTGGCATCACCCACCAGCACGCCGCCGAGCAGCGTTTTGCCGTCGTGGCTGACCACGATTTTCTTGTAGATTTGCTGCGGGCCGTGCGTCCACTGGTAGCTCAGCGCCCCCGGCGTGCGGCCGTGAGCATCGCCGAACGAGGCCACGTCCACGCCCAGCAGCTTGAGTTTGGTGCTCATATCCGCGCCGGCGAAGGTTTTCTCCTCTCCCGCCAGCGCGGCGGCGGCCACCCGCGCCATCTGGTAGCCGGGCGCAACCAGCCCGAAGATTCTCCCTTCCCACAGGGCGCATTCACCAATGGCCAGCACGTCCGGATCGGAGGTCTGACAGCGGTCGTCAATGCCGATCCCGCCGCGTTCGCCGATAGCCAGCCCGCTGCTGCGCGCCAGCGCGTCCTGCGGACGAATGCCTGCAGAAAAGACCACCATGTCTGTTTCAAGCTGTTCTCCATCGGCAAAGCGCAGCACCAGCCCGCCGTCCGCGGCGGCGATCTCCGTCGTTGCTTTACTGGTATGCACACCGACGCCAAGCGCCTCGATTTTCTTGCGCAGCATCGCCGCGCCGTCGCTGTCGAGCTGGACCGCCATCAGGTTAGGCGCAAACTCCACCACGTGAGTTTCCAGCCCGAGCTGCTTCAGGGCATTCGCCGCCTCCAGCCCCAGCAGCCCGCCGCCAATCACGACACCGCGGCGTGAGCCCGCCGCATGCGCCGCTATCTTGTCCAGGTCGTCAAGGGTGCGGTAGACAAAACAGCCCGGCAGATCGTTTCCCGGCACGGGCGGCACGAACGGGTATGAGCCGGTCGCCAGCACCAGCTTGTCCCAGTGGGTTTCGTGCCCGCTGGCGCTACGCACCACGCGCGCGTCGCGATCGATAGCGACAATCTGCTGCGACAGGCGCAGCTCAATGCCGTTGTCGGCAAAGAAATCCCCCTCCACCAGCGAAAGCGACGCCGCGCTGCGGCCGCCAAAATATTCCGACAGATGCACGCGGTCGTAGGCAGCATAGCGCTCCTCGCCAAAGACAACGATCTGATACTGCTGATGCAGATTGCGGTTAACGCAGTCTTCGAGAAAATGATGGCCGACCATACCGTGCCCAACCACCACCAGAGTAGGTTTTGTCATAGCGTTCTGTCCTGCAACCTGCGGTTGCGTAGTGAAACGATCGAACAGCCAGTCCGCGTGCGCGGGCGCAGCCGTTGCCAGTAAATCGGTAAATGTTGCCGCGCTGCGGCAGTCCCCCATCAGCAGCACGCCAGCCAGCGCCCCCTGATGGATCAGTAAGCGACGATAGTGACGGGTCAGCGGATCCCATGCGCTCCAGACCACATCGCCCTCCTGCTCTGCCGCGCGACCGAGGCTGAACAGCTCCACGCCGGTCACCTTGAGGCGCATGCCGTTGTCGGTCAGGGCAAATGGCGCGGTAACGTCTCCGGCCAGCCGTGCGGCGAGGATATCCGCCTGCGCCAGACAGGGGGCGACCAGGCCAAACGTCTGGCCGTCAATTTCACAGCACTCGCCAATGGCGTAGACGTCCGGCACGGAGGTTTGCATCTGGTGATCCACCACGATGCCGCGCGCGCAGCGAATGCCGCTGGCCTGCGCCAGCACGACGTTGGGCTGCACGCCGGTCGCCAACACCACGCGCGCCGCGGCGACGCTGCGTCCGTTCAGCAGCGTCACGCTATTCCCATCAATCGCCGCGATGCCAGAGGCGAGCTCACAGCGCACGCCCCGCGCCGCCAGCGCCTCTTCCAGCAGCACGCCCGCCTTCTCATCCAGCTGCTGCTCCATCAGCCACGGACCGCGATGAACAAGGGTGACGTTGTCCCCTGAGCGCGCCAGCGCTGCTGCCGTCTCAACCCCGAGCACGCCGCCGCCCAGCACTACCGCCGGACCGGCGATCGCCCGAATGGCCCGGATATCCTCCAGGGTACGGAACGTGAAGACATGCGGCGCATCGCAGCCGGGGATCGGCGGAACAAAGGGCGTTGATCCGGTGGCAAACACCAGCGCATCCCAGCCCAGCGTGCGGGCGGTGGTTTGCACTTCCCGCGTGTCCACATTCACGGCGAGCGCCTTTTCGCCCCGCAGCACCGTCACGCCCCGTTCCTGGTACCAGTCGTCATTCTGAAGACAGATGCCCGCCGCCGTTTTTTCACCGCCCAGCACCGGCGAAAGCTGGATGCGGTTATAGGCATGCTCCGGCTCGTCACCGATGACGGTAATAGTGAAACGATCGGCAGCACGCCCGGTGAGCGAGGCAATCAGCCGCGTGGCCGCCATGCCATTTCCGATAATGACCAGTCGCATCAAAGCCCCCTCGCTACGCCGCTTTCGGCTGCTTTTCATAGAGGAAATGCAGGATCTGCTGGCGCATGTGGTGATAGCGGCTGTCGTCGGCCAGCTGCACCCGGTTACGCGGGCGCGGCAGGTCAACGTGCAGGATCTCCCCGACGGTCGCCGCCGGGCCGTTGGTCATCATCAGCACGCGATCGGAGAGCAGCACCGCTTCGTCCACGTCGTGGGTAATCAGCACGATGGTGGTATTCAGCGCCTGCTGGATCTGCATCACCGAGTCCTGCAGATGGGCGCGCGTCAGCGCATCCAGCGCGCCGAAGGGTTCATCCATCAGCAGGACTTTCGGCTTCATCGCCAGCGCGCGGGCAATCCCGACGCGCTGCTTCATGCCGCCGGAGATCTCCCCCGGGCGCTTGTGCAGGGCGTGCCCCATCTGCACGCGGTCGAGGTTGTGCTCAATCCACTCCCGGCGCTCCGCCTTGCTCATGCTGTGGCGAAACACGTGATCTACCGCCAGGGCCACGTTGTCGAAGCAGGTGAGCCACGGCAGCAGCGAATGGTTCTGGAATACCACCGCGCGCTCCGGACCCGGCCCGGCAATTTCGCGGTTGTCGCAAATCAGCCCGCCTTCCGTCGGCAGCGTGATCCCAGCGATAAGGTTCAGCAGCGTCGATTTACCGCAGCCGGAGTGCCCAATCAGGCTGACGGTTTCGCCCTCATGGATATCAAAGGAGACGTTCTGCAGCGCCAGAAATTCGCCGCTGGCGGTGGAAAAACGCTGGCTCACGGCCTGGACCTGGATTAATGGTTTCATGTTCGCTCCTTATTTTTCCTGCCAGCTAAAGCGACGGGCGATCAGCATCAGCCCCTGCTCCAGCAGCAGCCCGACCACGCCAATGATGACGATGGCGATGAGAATGTTTTCGACGTTGAGGTTGTTCCACTCGTTCCAGATCCAGAAACCGATCCCTAAACCGCCGGTCAGCATCTCGGCGGCGACAATCACCAGCCAGGCGATGCCGATGGAGAGGCGCACCCCGGTCAGCACCGCGGGCAGCACCGCCGGGAAGAGAATGCGGCGCATGATGGTCCACTCGGAAAGCTGCAGCACCCGGGCCACGTTGAGGTAGTCCTGCGGAATACGGCGCACGCCTTCGGCGGTGTTGATCACCATCGGCCAGATGGAGCAGATAAAAATGGTCCAGCTCGACGCGGGCTCCGCTTTCTGGAACAGCAGCAGGCCGATGGGCAGCCAGGCCAGCGGGCTAACCGGGCGTAACAGCGCGATCAGCGGGCCGAACATGCGCGAAAAAAAGGTGAAGCGGCCAATCAGGAAACCGAGCGGGATCCCGGCGAACGCGGCCAGGCCAAAGCCCACCGCCACGCGCTGTAATGAGGCGAGCACGTTCCAGCCGATGCCCATGTCGTTTGGCCCGTCGCGATAAAACGGATCGGCAAACAGGGTAATAGCGGAATCGAGCGTGCTGAGCGGCGTCGGGAAACCTTTGCTGTTAATCGCCGCCAGCTGCCAGAGCACCACCAGCAGTCCCAGCCCCAGAAAAGCCGGAATGATGCGCTGAAGGATCGCGTTAATCCGACGCGCAAACGTCGGCGTACGGCGGCGAACCTGCACCGGAGGCAGGACAATCACCTCTCCACTCTCCGGCGTCTCGTGTGATTTTGTCTTTTGCAGATGCTGCATAATCAGGCCCCTTTACGGTGAATGGCGAAACGGCTGGCGTATCCTTCCGGGTCGGTACCGTTCCAGACGGTGCCGTCCATCAATGTGCTGCTGCGTAGTGGTGAAGTCGGTGTGGTAATGCCCCCCACCGCCGTGGCGGCATCCTGCCAGACCGCCGTCTGGTTAATGCGTTGTGCGATGCCCGCGTAGTCCGGGGCGGCTTTGAGCAAGCCCCAGCGGCGGAACTGGGTTAAGAACCACATGCCGTCGGAGTGATACGGGTAGCTGACGGCCCCCTCGTTGAAGAAGCGGATCGGGTGCGCGTCCTGCCAGCGCTGGCCCAGGCCGTTGTCGTACTCGCCGAGCATGCGTCCGGTGAGATACTGCTCTTTGCAGTTGAGCCACGCCCGGCGGGAGAGGATCTGCGCGGTTTCGCGTTTGTTTTCCGGGGAGGCCTCAATCCAGCGCGCCGCCTCCAGCACTGCGCTCACCAGCGCCCGGGCGGTGTGCGGGTTTTTCTCCACCCAGTCGCGACGGGTGCCGAGGATTTTTTCCGGATGATCGGCCCAGATGGACTGAGACGTCGCAGCGGTAAAACCGATGCGGTCGTTGATGGCACGCGCGTTCCACGGCTCGCCGACGCAAAAGCCGACCATGTTGCCAATGCGCATGTTCATCACCATCTGCGGCGGCGGCACCACCACCGTGCGCACGTCGTCAAAGGGGTGAATGCCCGCGCTGGCCAGCCAGTAGTAGAGCCACATGGCGTGCGTCCCGGTCGGGAAGGTGTGCGCGAAGGTATAGGTGCCAGGCGCCTGCTGCCCAATCCGCTTTTTCAGCCCGTCAAGGTCATGAACGCCCTTCTCTGCCAGATCGCTGGAGAGCGTAATCGCCTGACCGTTCTGGTTGAGGGTCATCAGGTTAGCCATCTGCTGTGGCTTGCCGGCGATGCCCAGCTCCAGTCCGTACAGCAGGCCGTAAAGAATGTGCGCGGCATCGAGTTCGCCCGCCACCAGCTTGTCGCGCACCGCCGCCCAGCTCGCCTCTTTGGTGGGCACGATGGTAATACCGTATTTTTTATCAAACCCTTTCAGCGCCGCGATAACCACCGGGGCACAGTCGGTCAGCGGGATAAACCCGATGCGCACTGTTTCCTGCTCCGGTTTATCCGAGCCTGCCGCCCATGCGGCCTGCATGACACCCGGCAACAGCATTGCACCACTCGCCAGCATGCTGGCCTGCAAAAAACGCCGTCTCGACAAATCCGCCATGACCACTCCTGAAAAAAAACCAAAAAAAAGCGCCCACGGTGCCGAAGCACCAGTGGACGCCTTTATCCCGAAGACGGATGCACCGCCGTTGGCGCATCGTCAAAAATGGTTAATCTGATAATGCAAAGTGAATGCCAGGTTTTAACACACCGTTTCTTGCGGCGCTTACCGTTATTCCCTCGCCTTTACGCACCGCAAACAGGCATAAAATGCCCACTGACCGTGCAGCTACTCCTTTGGTGTTACCTGCTATACATTCTTCACCATGAGCAGCGCGCGGGCGATATCCACCATCCTTTGGTTTTTGTCCATCGCCATTTTGCGCAGCGCCGTCCAGGCCTGTTCCTCACTCATATTCTGGTGGGTCATCAGCACGCTCTTCGCTTTATCAATGATTTTGCGCTCTTCAAGCGTATCGCGCAGCGACGCAAGCTGACGTGAGAGCTGCTCTATCTCGCGCGCCTGCTGGCGAACCAGGGTAAGCAACGGTTTTTCCGGATAGCGGATCGGCGGGTCATCCTGTTCATCGCCGGGGAGCGCGTACTCATCGTCACGGTGAATGCATTCGTCCACCGCGACCATCAGATCGGCGATGATCGTCTCCTCCAGCGTGCGCAGATGCTCAAGGCGCGCGGTTTGCAGAGCAAACCAGGCCAGCGCGGTAAGGCCGTTATCGGCGGCGGGCTGGCGGGTACAGGCCACGCGCCGGAGCTGCTCCGTTTCACGATCGGGCTGACAGTGCATTGAAAAGGTGGTCTGAACGTCAGCGGAGCTGTGTGACAGAAAGATCTCAAAGCAGGCCTGCTGCCCGTCAATGCGGTCAACCAGCCTCTGACGAGTCACATCATCGAAAAAACCCTGCGTGAAGCCAATCGCCCCCAGCGCCCGCTCCTGTCCCGCCAGCTCTTTGCCCTGCATCAGGCTATAAAGCGCGACAAAACGTCCTGCGATTTGCGGATCGTCAATGCTGTCATTAAGCTGCGGCACGATACTGAGCAGATGGCGAAGCATGCGGGAGTAGTGTTCCATCGCCTGGGGTGCCGTTACCGTCTGCTGAATCACACCGTCACGCAGCGCGGGAAGCGTCTCCAGGCTCACGAGCGCGCCGCCGATGCGTTCACAGACGGCACTTCCCGGAATCGGCGACTGTGTTTCAAGAATGGCGTAAAGGGCTGCGAGGTTTTCATCCACCAGCGCCCGGCTGGCTTTGCATTCGGGAGCGTACAGCTTGCCCTGTGAGCAGAGCCAGACGTTGGACGCCCCGCGCTCGCACTGTAACATGTGCACCAGTTGGCTAATGCCGTGCACAAGCACGCCCAGCTGTGCCAGCTTGCTGAACTGCTCCTGGCGCATCATTTTTGCGCGCGTGAGCCATTCGGCAGCGCCTGGCGAAATGCCTGCCATTAATGTCATGCTTACTCTCCCGGACAGCGAAACTCCGGGGAATTAAGCAATATTCGTGCCTTTATAAGAACAGGAGTCAACATGCAGAAGATTGTGATCGTCGCCAACGGTGCGGCCTACGGCAGCGAATCCCTTTTCAACAGCCTGCGCCTGGCGATCGCGCTACGTGAAAAAAAGAGCGACCTGGCGTTACGCCTTTTTTTAATGTCGGACGCCGTCACCGCCGGGCTGAAGGGACAAAAGCCGGCCGAGGGCTATAACATTCAGCAGATGCTGGAGATCCTGACCGCACAAAACGTGCCGGTGAAGCTGTGCAAAACCTGCACCGACGGGCGCGGTATCACCGGACTGCCGCTGATTGATGGCGTAGAAATTGGTACGCTGGTTGAACTGGCCGAGTGGACGCTGTCCGCTGATAAAGTATTAACTTTTTAATAATAAACCCGTAAAAATATTATTTTCTTATGGACGCGGTTTCAGCATCAAGTTTACCTGCGGGGTTGCCGATAGGCATGGAAACAACACAGCAGGTATTTCACTTATGTTCAGATCGATTCGTGCACGCATCATCGCGGCGACGGCAGGCTGTCTGGTCGTCGCCCTTCTCCTCAATACCGTTATTAACTTCCAGGTCACACGCCAGGATAACCAGCAGTCACAGCGCGATATCCTGACCAGCACCAGCGCCAGCCATAACATGGCGATTGCCGACTGGGTAAAAAGCAAGATGACGGTTATCGCCTCTGCCCAGACCGTTGCGCTGAGTGACGACCCGGTTCCGGTGTTTAAACAGCTTGCGCAGGCGGGTGGATTCACCAACGTTTATGTCGGCTACGCCAGCAAAACGGCGAAATTCTCTGAGCCCGCGGGCGTACCTGCGGATTATGACCCGACCATTCGCCCGTGGTATCAGCAGGTGGTCAGCACGGACGGCCCGGTCGTCACCGCGCCTTACGTTGATGCCGGTACCGGTAAACTGGTGGTGACCTTCGCCGTGCCGGTGAAAGAGAATGGCGCCCTGAAAGCGGTGGTGGCGGGCGATGTGGCCATGGACAGCGTGGTGGCGAACGTGCGCGGGATCCATCCAACTCCGTCCAGCAGCGGCTTGCTTCTGAACAGTGACGGCAGCGTGATTGCGGCTAACGATCCGGCTCTGACGCTTAAACCGTTTGCTGAGACCATCAAAGGCATCGATTTTGCTGCGCTGAAAAGCGGTAACCTTGTCGACGGTACGCTGAACGACGTCGAAAAAACCTTCGTGGCAACCGCCGTGCCGGGCACAAACTGGCTGCTGGTCGTCGCCCTCGACAACGGTGATGCCACTTCCGGCATGCGTTCCCTGCTTAAAGCCTCGGCGATTTCGCTGGTGATCCTGGCGCTGCTGAGCGCGACCATTGTTCACCTCCTGATTGCCCGTCTGCTGAAGCGCCTGTCGGACATTCGCGACGCGATGCACAACATTGCCAACGGGACTAACGACCTGTCGCAGCGTCTGCCTGACAGCGGTGAGGACGAGGTGGCGCAGATCGCCCAGGCCTTTAACGCCTTCAGCGATAAGCTGTCGGTGGTGATGGTGCAGCTCCGTGATGCCAGCGAGTCGGTGAAAAACGCCGCTCAGGAGATTGCGGCGGGTAACCAGGATCTCTCCGGACGTACCGAGCAGGCGGCGTCCAGCCTGCGCGAGACGGCCAGCGCCGTAGAGCAGATCACCGCCTCCGTGACGCAGTCGAACGAATCGGCGGCGGAAGCAAATGACCAGGCGAGCAAAGCCTCCGCGGCCGCGGCGCGCGGCGGCGAGGTGGTATCCCAGGCGATCAGCACCATGCAGTCCATCGAAGTCGCGTCGGCTAAAATTGGCGACATCACCAGCGTGATTGACGGCATCGCGTTCCAGACCAACATTCTGGCGCTGAACGCCTCCGTCGAGGCGGCCCGTGCCGGCGAGCAGGGGCGCGGGTTTGCCGTGGTGGCGGGCGAAGTGCGTAACCTGGCGAGCCGCAGCGCCCAGGCGGCGAAAGAGATCAAATCGCTGATTGATTCCACCACCGACAGCGTGGCCACCGGCTCCCGCTACGTGCATCTGGCCGGGGAAAGCATGGACGAGATCCGCTCCAGCATCGGCAGCGTCTCCGGCATCATGCGCGAAATCTCCATCGCCACCAGCGAGCAGATGAAAGGCATTCACGAGATCAACCACGCGGTGACCCACCTCGACCGCATGGTCCAGCAGAACGCCGAGCTGGTCGTGCAATCCGCCGCCGCTGCGGGCGCCCTGCAGAGCCAGGCGGGCGACCTTGCTGAAACCGCCGGCCATTTCCGCATTTAATTTTCTACTGGCGCGCGTTTAGCGGGTAAAACGCGCGTCAGCGGAAATTTTGAGGAATTTTGTCATTTTTGTTTAAACGTTATGCCATTTTTTGATCAAAATCAGCATCCCTCCCCCTCCCCTTTGGTGTTATGCCATGAGTGAATTGTGAACAACATCACGCTCGGATATGGCAGCAGGGAGAGCGTTGTTTAAGACTACGGGGTAAAAAATGGCACTGGTAAAAACAAGTTTGAAACTGTTTGGCGGGGATACGGTAGTGGTGCGTTGCTCAGAGCGCTGCCGTATTCATCTGATGAGTGCGAAAGCACAAAAACAATCCCAGGCGGATATTCTCACCGTGCAGGATGATAACGCCTGGCTTACCGTGCCGTATACCGGCACCTGGGATGTGCTGATCGATAGCCACAGCCAGTCTCTGGAGCATTCTGTCAGTTACGTAGCAGCTTAAATTACGCGCCCGGCGAGCCGGGCGTATTATCAGGCAAAACCCGGTCGCAGCGTGCCGTTGAGCGGGTTTCCTTCCAGCAGCGCCTTCACCTTCACCACCAGCTCATTCAGACAATCGTCCTTCATGCCGAGGCGGGTAAGCTCCTGATCGAGAGAGAAGAGATACTGCGCGTTGGTACCCAGCGGCCCGCTGGCGGCGGCAATTAACGGGGCAATCACCTGCGTGCGGGTGTCCGCTTCATACAGCGGATGGCGCGGGTCCATGATAAACACCAGCGCATTGACGGTGCGACCGTCGTCAAGATCCAGCTTGCACCAGCTCGGCATATAGCAGCCGGTGATCATCTCACGCTTCCAGAGCAGCGTAAGCTCCTCTTCCAGGGTGGCATCCGGGAGGCGATACGCCACGCCCGTGGTGCGTCCGCCCTCTTTCAGTGCAAGCATACGCCCGGGCTGGCATGCGCTGCCGCGTCCGGCCGTCAGGCGCAGGCAAAATGCGCGATGCCAGCCGGGCAACGTGCCCGTTGCCGATTCGACAAATTCGAGCGCCGGGTTCCACATCAGGGAGCCGTAGCCAAAAATCCATACCGGGCCATCATCCGGGCGGCAGGCAAGCGTGGCAGCGAGCGACGCCGCACGTTGTTCAGCTGACCAGAGAAGCGATTCCTCAATAGCACCAAATGCCGTCTTACAATCTGCCTTCATTAAGAAATCACGCGTTAACACTTTCCACCTCCGCCACTGCATGCTTCCTTGCGACATCTGTAATTCGCCTTCCCGGCCTTAGGTGCTGGTCATTTTGCCAGCAGTTGAATAACGATAAGCAATTAGCGGACCAGTTGCAATACAACGGCAGTTCAACCGCCTGAAAAGTCAAAATGAAGGCAGCGAATTATTTCAGGGCTATTTCTTTTTATGCCATTTATCGTCGTCTCCTTTTACATATTCATGTTTTACAGCGGCCCAGGCGACTTTGTGTGCCGTCTCTTCACGGCTGGCATCATCCCGGCGATCGTCCTTATCTTTGTACTGTTCCCAGGCACTGTTAAACGCCTCTTTGTAGATATCCTGCGCGTGAGCGGGCAGCACGTTTTGCACATTATCGGGTAATTCGCGTTTCGTTTTATAAGGCATCACTCACCTCTCTTTTGGTTAAAGAGATAAGTGTGGACGACGATATGGCAGCGTGCCACCCACACTTCATTTATGAATGATCGAAAACATTAAATTATTGTTACTAAATAAATATTCTGAGAATATGGTGAATTACAGGAATCAGGCGTGATAATTATTAAAAAGGGTAAAATTAAGTAAAAAATAAAGGGCATTTAACAGAGATCTGTTAATTTAATGACCTCAAAAATCTATCTATAATTACAAGCACCTGCATTGATGGAGAAGCACATGACAGCAACACACGAGGCGGTAAAGACCCGCCACAAGGAGACGTCTCTCATTTTCCCGGTTCTGGCGCTGGCTGTGCTGCTCTTCTGGGGAAGCAGTCAGTCACTGCCAGTGGTGGTTGGTATCAATATTCTTGCCCTGGTCGGTATCTTAACCAGCGCATTTAGCGTCGTTCGCCATGCGGACGTATTGGCCCACCGTCTGGGCGAACCCTACGGATCGTTAATTCTCAGCCTTTCCGTTGTTATTCTCGAAGTCAGCCTGATTTCCGCGCTTATGGCGACCGGCGATGCCGCGCCGACGCTGATGCGCGACACGCTCTATTCGATCATTATGATTGTGACGGGTGGCCTGGTGGGCTTCTCTCTGCTGCTGGGCGGGCGTAAATTCGCGACCCAGTATATGAACCTGTTCGGCATTAAACAGTATCTGATTGCCCTCTTCCCGCTGGCGATTATCGTGCTGGTCTTCCCGATGGCGCTGCCGGGTGCCAACTTCTCCACCGGTCAGGCGCTGCTGGTTGCGCTGATTTCCGCAGCCATGTACGGCGTGTTTCTGTTGATTCAGACCAAAACGCACCAGAGCCTGTTTGTGTATGAGCATGAAGACGACAGCGACGACGATGACCCGCACCACGGTAAGCCGTCGGCCCACAGCAGCGCGTGGCATACGGTTTGGCTGATCGTGCATCTGATTGCGGTGATTGCCGTCACCAAGATGAACGCCAATCCGCTGGAAACGCTATTAACCGAACTGAACGCGCCGGTCGCGTTTACCGGTTTCCTGGTGGCGCTGCTGATCTTGTCCCCGGAAGGGCTGGGGGCGCTGAAAGCCGTCTTAAACAATCAGGTGCAGCGCGCCATGAACCTGTTCTTCGGCTCCGTGCTGGCGACCATTTCACTCACCGTGCCGGTGGTGACGCTGATTGCCTTTATGACCGGTAACGAACTGCAGTTCGCGCTGGGTGCGCCAGAGATGATTGTGATGGTAGCCTCGTTGTTGCTGTGCCAGATTTCGTTCTCAACCGGACGCACCAACGTGCTGAACGGGGCGGCGCATATGGCGCTGTTTGTGGCTTACTTGATGACAATTTTTGCGTAGCCTTTTTGCCCAGCGGCGCTTCGCTTGCAGGACCTACGGGTTTTGTCGGCCGGGTAAGCAAAGCGCCACCCGGCAATATGCCCCATAAAAAAACCCGCCGAAGCGGGTTTTTTTATTATTTGCTGGTATCCAGCTCATCGAAGCTCTTGACCAGATCGTCAATTGCTTTGATCTGTTTCAGGAACGGCTCCAGCTTATCCAGCGGCAGCGCAGATGGGCCGTCGCATTTTGCGTTATCCGGATCCGGGTGCGCTTCAATGAACAGGCCAGCCAGGCCGGTTGCCATACCGGCGCGCGCCAGTTCGGTCACCTGAGCACGACGGCCGCCGGACGCAGCGCCAAACGGGTCGCGGCACTGCAGCGCGTGGGTCACGTCGAAAATCACCGGAGACTGATTAGAGACGTTTTTCATCACGCTGAAGCCCAGCATATCCACAACCAGATTGTCATAACCGAAGTTGGAACCACGGTCGCACAGGATGACTTTGTCGTTGCCACCTTCGATAAATTTATCGACGATGTTCCCCATCTGGCCCGGGCTCACGAACTGTGGTTTTTTCACGTTGATCACGGCACCGGTTTTCGCCATCGCGGCAACCAGGTCGGTCTGGCGAGCCAGGAACGCCGGGAGCTGAATCACGTCAACCACGTCTGCCACCGGCTGCGCCTGAGCGGCTTCATGCACGTCGGTGATCACTTTCACGCCAAAGGTCTGCTTCAGCTCCTGGAAAATCTTCATCCCTTCTTCCAGGCCCGGGCCACGGTAAGAGTTGATGGAGGAGCGGTTGGCTTTGTCAAAAGAGGCTTTAAACACGTACGGGATGCCCAGCTTCTGGGTCACGGTCACGTAGTGCTCGCAGATACGCATGGCGAGGTCGCGGGATTCCAGCACGTTCATGCCGCCAAACAGCACGAACGGCAGGTCGTTTGCTACCTTGATATCACCAATGCTAACCACTTTTTGTTTCATAGGATCGCCTTATTCAGGTGTGAATCGGAATTAAGATTAATGCAGTGTAATTTGCTTGTGCGAGATCGCGTTGATCTGCGCACGAATCATTTCGCTAATAGGATCTTCCGGACACTGCTCGACGAAATAGCTCAGATCGTTCAGCGCCACGTGCTCACAATCGAGCTGGGCATAGATCAACCCACGGTCGCGAATTTCGTACGGGTCTTCCGGATTAAACTGCAGCAGCACTTCGCTGGCGCGCAGGGCCAGCTCCATCTGACGCTCTTCCATTAACGCAGACTTCAGCGTATCCAGCAGCTTGCGGATCACTTCCGCGTTATCCGCCTCGTCGAGATCTTCGTTGAAGAGCTCAGCCACCGGGCTGATATTGCCTTTCAGCCACACGTCCAGCGTATGTTCATCCAGCGTATCGCCGTTGAAGGGATTAATGAGCCACATCTCACCGTCCAGCCACTCCGCACGCAGGATCATCTGCGTCGGAAAAATGACCGGCACCAGTGGAATATCCAGGCGATGCGCAACCCAAAGCAAAATAGAACCCAGCGCAACGGCGCTCCCCTGACGATTTTTTAAGACCTGGTCCAGCCATAATGCGTCAGACAGGCGATACACGCCCCGCGTGTCGCAGAAACCCCATTCGCCGTAGAAAAGCTCAAGCAGCTTCTCTAATTGCCAGTCCTGCGGGCGCGCCTGATTGATCTCTTCACGCGCCAGGCTGACCAGATTCTCCAGCTCATCGTAGACGTACTGCGACGTAAAATCGTCGCGGATCATCTCAGAAATCAGGATCATGCCATCGCAAAGCGGCACTTTATTAAATTCGAAATCGGCTAAGGACTTCATGACTTACCCCAGTAACGACCGAGCGTACAGCGACGCCCGGGCGAGATAAAACTCAAAACGATGTAGATGATAACGCCAAACCGCCTTTCAGTCAGCCTTACGCCTTTATCAGTACCTGCGCTCATAACCACTGCCCCAGCGTCAGGCGTTCGTTGCCGCCGTAGTCGCGGCAGGTTTTGACACCGGCGTAGCCCGCCTGGGTAAAGAGCGCCCGCACGGCTTCCCCCTGCGTCCAGCCATGCTCCACCAGCAGCCAGCCGCCGGAAAGCAAATGTTGTCGTGACGTTGTCACAATGTGATCAAGGTCGGCTAAACCCTCCCTGGCGGCGACCAGCGCCGTCAGCGGTTCGAAGCGCACATCCCCCTGCGCAAGGTGCGGGTCATGCTCGTCAATATAGGGCGGGTTACTGACAATCACTCCGAACGTCTGCTTCTCCAGCGCGCTGAACCAGCTGCTTTGCAGCACCGTCACGTTGGTCAGGCCAAGACGTTCCACGTTACGCTGCGCCAGCGCCACCGCGTCGGGCATCACATCTACCGCCGTGATCGCGCAGTCGGGCCGTTCGGTAGCGAGCGCCAGGGCGATGGCCCCGGTCCCCGTTCCGAGATCGAGAATGCGGCAGGACGATGCGGGTAAGCGCGCCAGCGCCTGTTCAACCAGACACTCGGTGTCGGGACGCGGGATCAGCGTTGCCGCCGAGACGTAAAGCGGTAACGACCAGAACTCGCGCTCGCCGACCAGGTGCGCCACCGGCTCGCCGGTTTTACGGCGGGCAAGCAGCGCGGCGAGCCGGGCTTCCTGTTCAGCAGTCAGTTCGGTTTCGCCGAAGGCCAGCAGGTACGTGCGGGCTTTACCCGTCACATGCTCAAGCAAAATTTCGGCATCGCGTTTCGGGCTTTCGCTTTCGGAAAGCTCACCGGCAGCCTCACGTAACCAGCGCTGAAAATCCATTATTCCTGCTCGGACAGTGCCGCCAGCTGGTCGGCCTGGTATTCCTGCACGATAGGCTCAATCAGCATATCCAGCTTGCCTTCCATTACTTCGTCCAGACGGTACAGCGTCAGGTTGATGCGGTGGTCAGTCACGCGCCCCTGCGGGAAGTTGTAGGTGCGGTTACGGTCGCTGCGATCGCCGCTGCCCAGCAGGTTACGACGCGTAGACGCTTCCGCCTGCTGGCGTTTCGCCATTTCGGCCGCGTGGATACGTGCGCCCAGCACGGAGAGCGCTTTGGCTTTGTTTTTGTGCTGGGAACGCTCGTCCTGACACTCCACCACGATGCCGGTCGGCAGGTGGGTAATACGGATGGCGGAGTCGGTGGTGTTAACGTGCTGCCCCCCCGCCCCGGAGGAGCGGAAGGTATCAATACGCTGGTCAGCAGGATTGATGTCCGGCAGCTCCGCTTCCGGCAGCTCCGGCATCACCGCCACCGTACAAGCGGAGGTGTGGATTCGGCCCTGAGATTCGGTGGCCGGTACGCGCTGCACGCGGTGACCGCCGGATTCAAACTTGAGACGACCGTACACGCCGTCGCCGCTGATCTTGGCGATAACCTCTTTGTAGCCACCGTGTTCGCCTTCGTTGGCGCTCATGATCTCCACGCGCCAGCGACGCGACTCGGCGTAGCGGCTGTACATGCGGAACAGATCCCCGGCAAACAGCGCCGCTTCGTCCCCGCCGGTCCCGGCGCGGACTTCCACGAACGCGTTGCGTTCGTCGTCCGGATCTTTTGGCAGCAACAGCACCTGAAGCTGCTGCTCCATCTCCTCAGAACGCGCTTTCGCATCCTGCAACTCTTCCTGCGCCATCTCGCGCATTTCAGGATCGTCGAGCATCATCTGCGCGGTTTCGATATCTTCCTGAACCTGTCGCCAGTCGGTAAAGCATTTAGAAACATCACTTAACTGCGCGTATTCACGTGAAAGTGCGCGAAAACGTTCCTGGTCCGCAATGGTCCCGGCATCGCCGAGCAGCGCCTGGACTTCTTCATGGCGCTCGTGCAGAGCTTCCAGTTTAGCGACGATAGAAGGCTTCATAGGCGTAAGTGCACCTTGTCTTAGAAAATGGGTATAGGGCGCTATTCCAGCCCGAGGCTGTTGCGCAGAATAGTCAGGCGTTCATCATCCCCGTCACGGGCAGCCTGTTGAAGAGATTTGGTTGGGGCATGGATCAGGCGGTTGGTCAGCTTCCACGCCAGATCCTGCATAATGGCCTGCGCGTCGCCGCCCTGCTCCAGGGCCGCTAACGCTTTGGCAGTCAGGTCATCACGCACCTGCTCCGCCTGCCCGCGGTACTCGCGGATGGTCTCGCTGACGCTTTGCGCGCGCAGCCAGGCCATAAACTCACTGGTTTCCTGCTCGACAATGGTTTCCGCCTGCACTGCCGCCGCTTTACGCTGCGCGAGGTTGTGCGAAATGATGCTTTGCAGGTCATCTACGCTGTAAAGATAGGCGTTAGCCAGCTTGCCGACTTCTGGCTCCACATCGCGCGGGACGGCGATATCCACCAGCAGCATCGGCTGATTACGGCGGGACTTCAGCGCACGCTCCACCATCCCTTTGCCGATAATCGGCAGCGGGCTGGCGGTCGAACTGATAATAATGTCCGCCTCCTTCAGGCGTTCATCGATGTCGCTCAGGGCAACCACCTCTGCCCCCACTTCATCCGCCAGCACCTGCGCGCGTTCGCGGGTGCGGTTAGCGATAATCATCTTTTTCACTTTATGCTCGCGCAGATGGCGCGCCACAAGTTCGATGGTTTCGCCCGCGCCCACCAACATCACGGTGACGGTGGAGAGGGATTCAAAGATTTGGCGTGCAAGGGTGCAGGCCGCGAAAGCAACAGAAACCGCACTGGCACCAATGTCGGTTTCGGTTCGCACACGCTTCGCCACGGAGAATGACTTCTGGAACATGCGCTCCAGCTCGCTGGCCTTAAGATGCCCTTTTTGCGAATCCGCAAAGGCTTTTTTCACCTGACCGAGAATTTGCGGCTCGCCCAGCACCAGCGAATCCAGCCCGCTGGCCACGCGCATCAGATGGCTGACGGCATCATTGTCCTGATGCCAGTACAGGCTGTTGCGCAGCTCGTCTTCATTGAGATTGTGGTAGTCGCATAACCAGCGGATCAGCGCGTCGTGCAGGTTGTCCTGCTCTTCCACGCTTAAATAGAGCTCGGTACGGTTGCACGTCGAGAGCACCACGCCACCCTGCACCATCGGCTGTGCAAGCAGGCTATCCAGCGCCAGGTCGAGCGTGTCTGGCGAAAACGTTACGCGTTCTCGCAGCGAAACCGGGGCCGTTTTGTGGTTGATGCCGAGTGCTAATAGGGTCATGTTGAGCGGGAGTAGTACCAGCGTTAATAAGGTTAGCAGGACGCATCATACAGGATGCGCGAGATCAATAAAAGAGACAGCCCCCTTTCGGAGTAATAGGTTACTCAACGCTTTGAGATAATTTGAACGTAGACGGTAGCACTGCGGGGCGCTAGCATTAACAGTTATAACTGCAACGTATCTCAAGGATTTGTCCTCATTATGACCCGACTGATTCGCCTGCTGCCCCTGGCGGCACTGGTTCTGACCGCCTGTACTGTCACCCAACCAAAAGGCCCGGGCAAAAGCCCTGATTCACCCCAGTGGCGTCAGCACCAGCAGGACGTCCTTAATTTGAAGCAGTACCAGACGCGGGGCGCCTTCGCCTATCTCTCTGACGAACAAAAGGTTTATGCCCGTTTCTTCTGGCAGCAGACGGGGCAGGACAACTATCGCCTGCTGCTGCTGAACCCGCTGGGCAGCACCGAGCTGGAGCTTATCGCGAAACCGGGCGAAGCGCAGATCACCGATAACAAAGGCCAGCACTACACCGCAACCGATGCCGAAGAGATGATTGGCAAGCTGACAGGGATGCCAATTCCGCTGAACAGCCTGCGCCAGTGGATCCTCGGCCTGCCGGGTGACGCCACCAACTATACCCTGGACGATCAATATCGTCTGAGCCAGGTGAACTACACCCAGAACGGCAAGACCTGGAAAGTGGTGTACAGCGACTATGACAGCAAGAGTAAACCGTCGCTGCCATCCAACATGGAACTGACCCAGGGCAGCCAGCGCATCAAGCTGAAAATGGACAACTGGATCGTTAAATGATGACCCACTGGCCTTCTCCGGCAAAACTGAATCTGTTTTTATACATTACCGGCCAGCGCGCTGACGGCTATCACACCCTGCAGACGCTGTTTCAGTTTATTGACTATGGCGACACAATTTCTATCGAACTGCGCCAGGACGGGCAGATTTGCCTCCTGACGCCGGTCGACGGCGTGGCGCATGAGGACAACCTGATTGTGCGCGCTGCGCGTCTGCTGATGAACGCCTCTGCGGAATCGTGTCGTCTGCCTGCGGGAAGCGGTGCGGACATCCGTATCGAGAAACGTCTGCCGATGGGCGGCGGCCTGGGCGGAGGCTCATCCAACGCCGCTACCGTGCTGGTTGCACTGAACCACCTTTGGGGCTGCGGGCTGTCGCAGGACGAACTGGCCGCCTTAGGCTTGAGGCTGGGTGCGGATGTCCCGGTGTTTGTTCGCGGTCATGCGGCCTTTGCTGAGGGCGTGGGTGAAATCCTCTCCCCGGTCAACCCGCCGGAAAAATGGTATCTGGTTGCTCACCCCGGCGTGAGCATTCCGACCCCGGTCATCTTTAAAGATCCTGACCTGAAAAGAAATACCCCGATTCGGTCAATAGAAACGTTATTAAATTGTGAATTCAGCAACGATTGCGAGGATATCGCAAGAAAACGTTTTCGCGAGGTTGATGCGGTGCTTTCCTGGCTGTTAGAATACGCGCCGTCGCGCCTGACGGGTACAGGGGCCTGTGTCTTTGCTGAATTTGACACCGAATCCGCCGCTCGTCAGGTGCTTGAGCAAGCGCCGGTTTGGCTGCATGGTTTTGTAGCGCGTGGGATGAACATTTCCCCCCTACAGCAGGCCATTCTGGCGCAGACTGAGTTTCGGTGACAACGTCACCCTGTTCCAGACGTTGCATCGCGCTCTTTAATACACCGCCTGGATAGCCTTTGCCTGGCCCGCACAGTTTACGGCGAACGCTATCCACCACTGGACGCATGCCTGAGGTTCTTCTCGTGCCTGATATGAAGCTTTTTGCTGGTAACGCCACCCCGGAACTAGCACAACGTATTGCCAACCGCCTGTACACTTCCCTCGGCGACGCCGCTGTAGGTCGCTTTAGCGACGGCGAAGTCAGCGTACAAATTAACGAAAATGTACGCGGTGGTGATATTTTCATCATCCAGTCCACCTGTGCTCCAACGAACGACAACCTGATGGAACTGGTTGTTATGGTCGACGCCCTGCGTCGCGCTTCCGCAGGCCGTATCACTGCTGTTATTCCTTACTTCGGCTATGCCCGCCAGGACCGTCGCGTCCGTTCCGCGCGTGTGCCAATTACCGCGAAAGTTGTCGCTGACTTCCTGTCCAGCGTTGGCGTTGACCGCGTACTGACCGTTGACCTGCACGCAGAGCAGATCCAGGGCTTCTTCGACGTCCCGGTTGATAACGTATTCGGCAGCCCAATCCTGCTGGAAGACATGCTGCAGCTGAACCTGGATAACCCCATCGTGGTTTCTCCGGACATCGGCGGCGTGGTACGTGCCCGTGCTATCGCTAAGCTGCTGAACGATACCGACATGGCGATCATCGACAAACGTCGTCCGCGCGCTAACGTTTCTCAGGTGATGCACATCATCGGTGACGTAGCTGGCCGCGACTGCGTGCTGGTTGACGACATGATCGATACCGGCGGTACGCTGTGTAAAGCGGCTGAAGCGCTGAAAGAGCGTGGTGCCAAGCGCGTATTCGCTTACGCGACCCACCCGATCTTCTCCGGCAATGCCGTAAACAACCTGCGCAACTCCGTCATTGACGAAGTTGTAGTATGCGATACCATCCCACTGAGCGACGAGATCAAGGCACTGCCAAACGTGCGTACCCTGACCCTGTCCGGGATGCTGGCCGAAGCGATTCGTCGTATCAGCAACGAAGAATCCATCTCTGCAATGTTCGAACACTAATCGAACACGGCCGAAAAACCCGCTGCGGCGGGTTTTTTTGTCTCTGGGTTTTATTTGTATGATTAATGCCTCCTTCACCTGCCATTCACATGACAGATGATGCGCATACGGATGATAGATAATTGTGAAAAACGTAACCTCCTCACATGTTCTGCCCTTTCGCGCCCTCATCGACGCCTGCTGGAAAGAGAAGTACACCTCGTCACGTTTTATCCGTGACCTGATTGCCGGGATCACCGTCGGCATTATCGCGATTCCGCTGGCGATGGCGCTGGCGATTGGCAGCGGCGTTGCACCGCAGTATGGCCTGTACACCTCGGCCGTGGCCGGGATCGTCATTGCCCTGACCGGCGGCTCACGCTTCAGCGTCTCCGGCCCGACCGCCGCCTTTGTGGTGATCCTCTACCCCGTTTCGCAGCAGTTTGGTCTGGCAGGCCTGCTGGTCGCCACCCTGATGTCCGGCGTCTTTTTGATTCTGTTTGGTCTGGCCCGCTTTGGGCGGCTGATTGAGTACATCCCCCTTTCCGTCACGCTGGGGTTCACCTCGGGGATTGGGATCACCATCGGAACCATGCAGATCAAGGATTTCCTCGGCCTGCAAATGACCCATGTTCCGGAGCACTATTTACAGAAAGTGGGTGCGCTGTTTATGGCGCTGCCGACGGCCAACCTGGGCGACGCCGCCATCGGGATTGTGACGCTGGGCACGCTGATCGTCTGGCCTCGTCTGGGCATTCGACTGCCGGGCCATCTGCCCGCGCTGCTGCTGGGCTGTGCGGTGATGGCCATCGTCAATATGTTCGGCGGCCATGTCGCCACTATCGGCTCGCAGTTCCACTATGTTCTGGCGGACGGGTCACAGGGCAGCGGCATTCCGCAGCTGCTGCCGCAGCTGGTGCTGCCGTGGGATATGCCCGGATCCAGCTTTACCTTAAGCTGGGATTCCCTGCGCGCATTGCTGCCCGCCGCGTTCTCGATGGCGATGCTGGGGGCGATTGAATCCCTGCTCTGCGCCGTCGTTCTGGACGGGATGACCGGCACCAAGCACAAAGCCAACAGCGAGCTGGTTGGTCAGGGGTTAGGCAACCTCATCGCGCCATTCTTTGGCGGTATTACCGCCACGGCAGCCATCGCCCGTTCTGCGGCCAACGTGCGCGCGGGTGCAACGTCACCCGTTTCGGCAGTTATCCACTCCCTGCTGGTGATCCTCGCCCTGCTGATCCTCGCCCCACTGCTCTCCTGGCTACCGCTTTCCGCCATGGCCGCCCTGCTGCTGATGGTGGCCTGGAACATGAGTGAGGCGCACAAGGTGGTAAACCTGCTGCGTCGGGCGCCGAAAGACGACATCATCGTGATGCTGATCTGCATGTCGCTGACCGTGCTGTTCGATATGGTTATCGCCATCAGCGTCGGGATCGTGCTGGCTTCCCTGCTGTTTATGCGCCGTATTGCGCAGATGACGCGCCTCTCCCCGGTTAACGTGGAGGTGCCTGACGATGTGCTGGTTCTGCGCGTGATTGGCCCGCTGTTCTTCGCCGCGGCGGAAGGTCTGTTCAGCGATCTGGAGTCTCGCATCGCGGGCAAACGGGTTGTGGTGCTGAAATGGGATGCCGTACCGGTGCTGGATGCGGGCGGCCTGGACGCCTTCCAGCGCTTTGTGAAACGTCTGCCTGAAGGCTGTGAGCTGCGGGTGAGTAACCTCGAATTCCAGCCCCTGCGCACCATGGCGCGTGCAGGCGTGCAGCCGATCCCTGGCCGCCTTGCTTTTTATCCTAACCGTGAAGCCGCGTTAACGGATCTGTGAGCCGCCTGATGCAGAGAAACGTCTCTGCATCAGCACCCCGATCGCCTGCTGGAGCCATGCAAGCACGGCAGGCGTCATCCAGGTTCCCTTCATCAGATGCGGCTCCTGCTGCATGGCCGTGCGAAACTTTTGCTGGGTCTCCGGGTTGGTGCCCGCGTACGACTGGAACAGCGCCAGCCAGTTTTCGGCAAGCTTTTGGGCATCGTCAGAGGCGGGGTCGAGATTTTCCCGCTGCGCCTGATGCAGCTTCGCCACCAGCGGCGGCCACTCCATCATGCGATCAAAGTAGTGCTTCCGCGTAAAGGCCATCTCTTCGGGAGTAAGGTACTTCTCCCATATACTGAGCTTGGATTCCGCAAACGCGCGCGTAATGTAATCCGTCATCTCCGGCGTGATGCCGGTCTGCACCTGCATCTGTGGCTCTACGCTGTGCATCTCGTTCAGCCGGGTAAGAAACTCCGGTTTGCCCGCCGTGTCCTGCTCCAGGCGCTCCATCCAGCGCGTCGCCAGGTCCTTCGCCCTCTCGTCCGTAACGGGTATATGGTGCTCCAGCAGCGCGTTGGCCTCTGCCACCAGCCCTGACCAGATAGCCGACAGCGCGTCCTTCTGCACCGCAAACGGCAGCTGCTGTAACTCTTCTTTGCTAAACCAGCGATCGTACATATTCATTAACTCCAGAGTCTGTAGCCAGGATTCCAGGTCCGGCGTCGCATCGTCGAGAAGCCCGGCACGCAGTTCGACCAGCCGGTCGCGCAGCGTATGTATGCTGCGCAGCTGTTTATCCAGCAACGTGATTTGCGCATCGAGTAACTCGGTTAACGACAGCGACTCCTGTTCAAGGAAATCCCTGATTTCAGCAAGTTCCAGCCCCGCTTTTGCCAGCGCCTGGATCATATGCAGGCGCTGAACATCCGCCAGGTTGTAAAGCCGGTAACCTGCCGCGCTTCTGGCAGAAGGCAGCAACACTCCTGTTTGCTCATAGTGATGCAATGTGCGTACGGTGATACCGGCCCGTTTCGCCAGTTCACCCACCTGAATCAACATAACTGCTCCTTTTCTTTGCCAGTGCCGCCACTCTGGCGCCTTACGTTACGTGAGGGTCAACCCTTGATGCAAAAAAAAACGACTCCCAGGGAGTCGTTTCGGTATTCTTTCGACATGGCACTAGCTGTGCTTATGCTGATCTCGACGGCAGCGTTTATCGTAGTGGCGCACCCACCAGTATTTATCGCAGACTTCCTCATGTCCGCTCACGCGCGCCCCGGCGAGCCACAATACCGCGCCGAGGAAGATGCTCAGTACCGCGCCATGCGCGAAGTATTGCGGAAGATCAAGCTGCGGCAGCTGGTTTAATATGGAATAACCTACGCCGACGACCATCACAAACAGCCCCAAACCCATCAGCACGTTACCGAGTAGCGAAGCGTTTTTGCGTTTCATGTGTCACCTCCGGAACTTTGGGTTGTCAGGGGAAAAGCCCCTAATCCTTGTGTGTAAAGTATAGACAACGCTCCTTTTATGAGTTGCGTGAATGATCACAATTACAGATAACGCCCAGACAAAAGTTTACAAATAACACGTTGAACAGCTTGAAATTCTAATTGTTCAGGTAAGTAATTATTCGTATTTCGCTGCGACGATCGCAGAATTTTGTCAAGCGGCGCGCCAGACAGTAAACTACGCGCCAGATCTGGAACCCATTAGGAATTGAATCGTGACGATTAAACTGATTGTCGGCCTCGCCAACCCGGGCGCAGAATATGCGGCTACCCGCCACAATGCCGGGGCATGGTACGTCGATCTGCTGGCCGAGCGGTTACGTGCTCCCCTGCGTGAAGAACCTAAATTCTTCGGGTATACCTCACGTATCAACCTTGCTGGCGCGGATGTTCGTTTACTGGTGCCAACCACCTTTATGAACCTGAGCGGTAAAGCCGTGGCGGCGATGGCAACGTTTTATCGCATCAATCCGGATGAAATTCTGGTCGCCCACGATGAGCTGGATCTTCCCCCTGGCGTAGCAAAATTCAAACTGGGCGGCGGACACGGCGGCCACAACGGTCTTAAAGACATCATCAGCAAGCTGGGCAATAACCCGAATTTCCACCGTTTGCGCGTGGGAATCGGCCATCCGGGCGATAAAAACAAAGTTGTCGGTTTCGTGCTCGGTAAGCCACCGGTTTCTGAGCAGAAACTGATTGACGAAGCGGTAGACGAAGCGGCGCGCTGCACGGAAATCTGGCTGCAAGACGGCTTAACCAAAGCGACAAACCGCTTACACGCTTTCAAAGCGCAATAATCCGCCCGATACGGCTTTTTTACCGCGCGTCATGCGGGTTACGTGTATAATAGGCGTAGTTATTTACTTTTCATCAGTCGGTTATCGTTAACGGATTGATTATCAAGATATTAAGGTGATTTAGAAATGGGATTCAAATGCGGTATCGTCGGTCTGCCAAACGTGGGCAAATCCACCCTGTTTAACGCGCTTACCAAAGCGGGTATCGAAGCGGCGAACTTCCCGTTCTGTACCATCGAACCGAACACCGGCGTTGTGCCAATGCCTGATCCGCGTCTGGACCAGCTCGCGGAAATCGTGAAGCCGCAGCGCATTCTGCCAACCACCATGGAATTCGTGGACATCGCGGGCCTGGTAAAAGGCGCATCCAAAGGCGAAGGTCTGGGTAACCAGTTCCTGACCAACATTCGTGAAACTGAAGCGATCGGCCACGTTGTGCGCTGCTTCGAGAACGACAACATCATCCACGTTAACAACAAAGTGGATCCGGCTGACGACATCGACGTTATCAACACCGAGCTGGCGCTCTCTGACCTCGACACCTGCGAACGCGCGATTCACCGCGTGCAGAAGAAAGCCAAAGGCGGCGACAAGGACGCGAAAGCGGAACTGGCTGCGCTGGAAAAATGCCTGCCACAGCTGGAAAACGCCGGCATGCTGCGCGCGCTGAAAAACCTGACTGAAGAAGACAAAGCGGCGATCAAATACCTGAGCTTCCTGACCCTGAAGCCAACCATGTACATCGCCAACGTTAACGAAGACGGTTTCGAGAACAACCCGTACCTGGACAAAGTGCGTGAAATCGCCGCGGCGGAAGGTTCTGTGGTTGTTGCCGTGTGCGCTGCCGTTGAATCCGACATCGCTGAGCTGGACGACGCCGACCGTGAAGAGTTCATGGCCGAGCTGGGTCTGGAAGAGCCGGGCCTGAACCGCGTAATTCGTGCAGGCTATGAGCTGCTGAACCTGCAGACCTACTTCACCGCTGGCGTGAAAGAAGTGCGTGCGTGGACAATTCCTGTGGGTGCGACTGCGCCTCAGGCTGCTGGTAAGATCCATACCGACTTCGAGAAAGGCTTTATTCGTGCGCAGACTATCGCGTTTGAAGACTTTATCACCTACAAGGGTGAGCAAGGCGCGAAAGAAGCAGGCAAGATGCGTGCAGAAGGGAAAGATTACATCGTTAAAGATGGCGATGTAATGAACTTCCTGTTTAACGTTTGATTTGTTTTCAATAAAAAATCCACGCTTTGGCGTGGATTTTTTTTAAGTTAACGAACTTAAGCCCTCTTGCGCAGATAGAACTCAAGGTATTTTTTAGGTCTATCCTGAAATGCTCGTTCTTTGCCGTAATTATAAGCATCGTTAAAATATTTATACGCTTCATCGAATTGATTCAGCTCATAACAGACCATACCTAGGTCGATTAATGGTGCAGTGTCTATATCCGATCCACATGTCCGTAATGTCGTCTCTCCCCATTTCTTTGCCTCAACGTAATCCGCGAGATCAAAATATGCTCTGTAAATGCATGCAGAGATCCAGTTAGCAAGTTCCGATTCGGACTTTGGCTCAGGAAGAGCTTGCCAGGCCTTTTGGTATTGTTCTAAAGCCTCGGCGTATTTTTGGTTGTCGTGTAACTCGTTTCCTTTTTCAATAGTTTTTGTTATAGATATTTTTATACTCAAGCGCTTGTCTTTTTAAATAAAAAATCCTTTTCTAAACAACAACCTAATTTAATAAAATGCATTACTAAATTATCATTTATATTATAAACTTATTACATTGCAATCGATCATTTTATAGCAAATCTTTTTAAGTATTAATGACTCTATAATATTCCAATCACCTCCACCAAGCCCAGCGCCTATCCTTGGCATTTGTACTGAAAGGCGATTCACTAAAGCAAAGTCAGATAGTTTTTCAAGGCAATCTTCAAGGGATGCATAACATACGTATTGATTCTTATCATTGATATTTTTCTTTATACCATTCTGCGCATACATGTTAGCAATAAATATCTGCTCTTGATCATCAACCTTGACAAAATCAACCGTCCCTAATTCTGGGATGTTATTTCTTTTGAAGCTATTAAGATAATATTCCTTTGCAGCAGGATATTTATTTGAAAGGGACAGAACAAAACCTTTACCCCATTTCCCTTTATTATTCACAATATGAGCGATAACTGTGGATTTTTTCAAAGGTTCTGCAGCATCTCCAGACAAGTACTTTATTTTCTTTTTTCCTTGCAATGAACTCGTTGATGTTTGCCAGAAAGTTTCAAATTCCTCATTCGAAATTTCTTCAGCATCATTTAAGTTTAGTTCGCTTTTTTTTCCATCATACAGCAAAAAACCAACTTTATCGTTTTTATCTAGCAAAGAGGAAGAGGCATAATTATCACCATCTATAATATTTATTTGTCGTGTGGCAACCTCTCCTATGAATTCATTGAGAATAACTCCTTCACCTGCAATAAAATCAACACTTCCTTTATAATATTTTTTTACCTCAACCACAATCCCTCACACTTTTAATAATTCTTTTAGAGACATCGAGATCTTTCGTGTTTAAGATCAGGAATGTGCTTTCCCGGGGTTCAATCACATATAAGCCAGTAACATCTATTTCGACAAAATGGCTTATACCTTTTAATTTTCTCACATCACCATATATATCAGCTGCTAATTGGCCGAGAGACATCTTTCCTGCTCCTCCAATATCTTGGAGTGTTCGTCCGCCAATCATTCCAGGTCTGATATTAGTGAAATATTGTCCGTCCCCGAAGCAAGCATGTATATCTCCTGAGGAAGGTCTAATCACGCCACTTTCCGTGATACCTTTCATGCCTTCTTCAGTCGTGTAGTTAATCAATGTGTAGGCGTCGCACCCCACGGATCCACCCACCCCAGCTCATTCGGCGCATACTGGTAAAGATTTATCCCCCCCCCGCCAGCCCTATCGGGTCCTGCTGCGTAAACCGGCCGCTGTCGGGTCATAATACCATAACAAATAGTAGTGCAGACCTGACGGGATGTAGTGGTAGTGGGTCAGCCCTTCCACCGTAGTGCAGACGACCGACTGTCCTCTCCCGCCCCGGGCGAAGGTATGAATATTAATATCCAGATCTGCGGGACAAACTTGGGCTATTCTTCTCCAGCATGCATTGTTGCAATATTATTTGGCCAGACACTCATAAAAACTTGTGAATTTATTAAAGCTGTTGATGAGCTGCTGTTGTATGAAAACTAGTTGGGGAAGCACCCTTCCCCAGATGATCAAATATTTATTAGAACATTGTCGACAAGCTCAAAGCCTGAAACTCCCATAGTTGTGTAATTAGGATATTCAGCAACAGACAAACGCCTGATTTCCTCCTCCCCATCATATAAGCCACCAGCATAATTAAATACTTTTAATTGTTTTTTTTCTTCTGTGAGATTAGCATGGCCAATAATTTTCCAAATGCCTTTGCTAATATTTTGGTTGCCAGTGAAAAGAACCTTCATCTCTTTGCCAAATTTTTCAAACGATAGAGGTGTTAGTGAACTGTTCTCTTTAAACTCCTCCGTATCCTGTATTGATAAAATACAGAAACCTAATGCTTGCTTAAACTTTTGCTTTGGAGCAAAAACAACTTGGCAAAGCGCATACTTCCCATTACTCATTGGAATGACAAAGATGTCACCCTCTTTATATTTTACTTTCATAAGCCATTCCCTTTCAGAATTGATAACGCATCTTTCAATACTTCCCCACCCCAATCACTACTATGGCCTGCAATATCATATTTGCTAGCGTTTGGGTTATTAGGGCTATATGACCTGATTTTATTGAGGAGATTTGTTAAAGAGTTTGTTGACTTAGCTCCACCATTAAGATCCATAATCCTTTGTTCCAAGAATTTAGCTTCCGCTTTGGTCAAATTATTATCAAATATGGTCAACTGTTCCAAATGTGATTTACCCGGTGTATTCGCATGGCTATTCAAACGTGCTGGAGCATCCCCACGTCCTACATAGATAATATTCTTTCCATCGTGTAGCACATACAACCCTTGACCATTTACGGGATCATAATGTTTGCCTGTGCCTCCAGCCCTTCGAGTTGATGGTAACCCCTTACAAGGTGTAAGACCTAAAGGATCTGTCCAAACTATAGGATTAGGAGCATAGCTGTAAAGGTTTAACCCGCCATTTAACCCTATCGGGTCCTGCTGCGTAAACCGTCCGCAGTCCGGGTCATAATACCGGAACAGATTGTAGTGCAGCCCTGTCTCACGGTCCAGGTATTGCCCCTGCATGCGCAGGTTCTGAGAATATCCTGATATCTGCGTCTCGCTTTCCCGCAGCAGCTTGCCCCAGGCGCCGTTCACACCTTCCCAGCGTACCTGCCCTTCGATATCCGTCATCCGCTCCGGCGTGCCGTTGGGCTGGCAGTGGAACCAGAAAATCTCCGGGGCATCAACGCCGTCAATACGCGCCAGCGGGTCGTAACTGTCCTGATCGCTGTAAACGTAGGTCAGCGGCACATCCCCGTGCACCTCCTGCAGCAGGCGGAACCCTTCCCAGACAAACCGGGTGGTGACCGGCTTGCCGGTTGGCTGTCCGCCCAGCATCTGGCGGCGCGTTTTGCTGATGCGGCGACCGAGCGGATCGTAGCGGAAGCTGACCTGCGTCTGCGGTTTGTTGCGGTCCCGCGGCTGGCTGATGACTTCCGTCAGGCGATGTTCGCCGTCGTAGCGGTAGTGCCAGCGGGTCTGGCCGTTATCCTTCTCCACGGTGCGGCCGTGGATGTCATAACGCCAGCGAATGCCGTTCAGCTGCGTCAGGCGGTTGTGCGTGACCTTCTCAGCAGATCCTTCGAGCGGGTTACCGGCTGCATCCCAGCGCCACTGCTCCTGGCCAGGCAGCGTGCCGTCCTGAACGAGCAGGCGCCCGGCGCTGTCGTACTGCCAGCGGTACCAGCTGAACGGGTTATCGTCCCGCTCTTCGCGCACCAGATTATTGCGGTAGTCGTAATCCCAGCGGCGGGACCAGCGGCGCGGCGACGGGCGCTGCGCATTGCCGGTAAAGACGTCCCGGCGGTGCAGTCGACCAAGGCGGTCATACTCGCTGCGGGTGGTCAACAGCCCCTGGGTGCGGCTGGTCTCACGGTGGAGTTCGTCGCGAGTAAAATCGGAGACCGACAGCTTATCGAGAGCAATGCTGAGCAGATGTCCGCTACCGTAGTAGAACTGCTTCAGCTCGCGGCCATCGGGCAGCGTGACGGAGGTACGGTTGCCCAGCGCGTCATACTCCCACGTCAGCTCACCGTGCTCGCCCGCTTCGCGCGTCACGCGACCGAGCGCGTCATACTCAAAGGCGAGCTCCTGCTCTGCCTCGGTGGTCCACGCGTCGGCTGAAAGCGCAGGATGCAGACCAATCCGGCTTAATAGCCCGGACGGCGTGTAATGGTAGCGGGTCTGCCCTTCCGGCGTGGTGCGGGCGACCAGCTGGCCGCTCGCGCTCCAGGCGAAGGCGTGGGTGATAGCCTCCGGATGACCGGCGGCAAAGGTGCGCGCAATCGTGCGCCCGCAGGCATCATAGCGATACTGCGAGGCTACGCCATCGAGCCCCACCTCTTCCAGCAGCAGCGAGTCTGGCCCCCAGCGGAACTGATACGCTTCGCCGTTCTCGTTTTCCAGGGCAATCAGACGCCCGCGGCTGTCCCAGCTGCGGCGCACTTCTTCACCCTGCGTATTACGGGTGGCGGTTAAGCGCCCCGCCTCGTCGTATCTGAACTCACTTTCTTTCCCGTCAGCACCCGCATGCTTCACCGGCAGGCCACGTTCGTTCCATTTGAGCGATTCCGTCCAGCCTTCCGGGCGATCGAGCTGCACCGGACGCCCTGCGGCGTCGTAGCGGTAGCGCGTCTCTTCACCGTCGGCACCAGTCTCAGCCACCAGCCAGCCCAGCGGATGATAGCGATAGCGGGTAATACGCCCGGAACAGTCCGTCGAACGGACAATCTGCCCGGCCTCGTTGTACTCCTGGTAGCGGCTGTTGCCAGCGGCATCGACCTCTTCAACGACCTGGCCAAACTCGTCCCGGCGCAGCTGCGTCGTCTGCCCCATCGGGTCCACCACGCGCTTCAGCCCGTGATGTTCGTCGTACCAGAACCGGGTGGCGCTGCCGTCGGCTTCGATAATGGCCGCGGGAAGCGCGCGGTGCTCCAGCCAGGTGGTGGTGCGGGTATTGCCGTCGGCATCGGTCTCCTGCACCCGGTTGCCCATCTCGTCGTAGACGAAGGTGACGGCGTTGCCGAGCGGATCGATGCGACGCGTGAGAAGCTCGTTATCATCCCACTCGTAGCGCCAGTTTTCACCGCGCTCGTCTACGTAGCGGACAATCAGTTTCTGCGCGTTCCAGTAGTGGCGGCGCGTCTGACCATCGTAGTGCTCGACGGTCGTCAGCCCGGCGGCTAAATCATAGCTAAAGCGGCAGCCGTCGCCGGTGCTGGTGCGGTTTTCCACCACGCGCCAGTGGTCGAATTTTTGCCAGCGGTATTCGCTCTCCAGCCCGCCCGGCATCCGGTGCCAGACCATCAGGCCGTGGTCGTTGTAGCGGTATTCACGCGTCACCACGCCGGAGGCATCCGCCGCGCTCGCCAGCTGGCCGCGCGCGTCGTAGCCCCACTGCATCAGCGGCCAGGTCTGGTTGCCGTCGAAATGGCTGGCTGCGGTCACGCGCTGCGGGAAACGTTCATCGTCATAGCGCAGGGTGACGTCGATGGCCCGCGGCTCATCATGGATACCAACCAGCCTGCCGTGTTCGTCCCACGCCGTCAGCAGCGCGTTGCCGTATTCGTCGCTGAGGGAGGCCAGGCGCAGGATGGAGGGATTCGCCCGTGTCGGTTTATACAGACGCCACACCGCACCGTCATCGTCGGCAATCGCCACGTCGCCGTTCTCATTACGGCGGATAATGATGCCTTCGCTGATGCTGTAAAACGCGCGGTCGACAGGCGGCAGTTCAAAGCTCAGCTCGCGCCCGGTTTCGTCGAACCAGGTCGCATTGTTATCTTCCAGCGTCAGATAGCTGTCAAAAGTCGTTGCCCAGCCCAGGCCGAACAGCCCTTCGCGGGTCGTCAGGCTGTTGTAGCTACGCTGCCAGCGAAGCGGAAAGCGCCCCGGCAGCGAGAAGTCGAGCTCATCGTCGTCGTTCAGCACCTTCACACCAGTGGCGGCGTGGACCGGGTGCGAGGAGCCAAACACGGCGTTGACCGCCATATCCGCCAGCATCCCGCCGCCGGCTGCGGCCAGCGCGCAGGGCATATTTTTCAGGATCTTGCCCGGACGCCCGCGCAGCAGGGAGAGCGCAATCATCCCCAGCGCCAGACCCGGCGTTTTACCGCTTTTGATATCGCGGACCGTGAGCGTGTCCCCGCCGATGATCACGTTCGGGGAGACGTCGTCGGAAACGGTGCCTTCGCAGGTGGTGCGATCTTTTGCACGCACAGCGGGCTGGCCATTGATGAAGACGCTTTTGGAGCCTTCCGCCAGATACTGCGGCCCGGAGTGCTTTTCACACGCCACCTTGTCCTCTTCCAGCGGCGAGGTTCCCGCGGCGGCAGAGGCCACGCTCGGCTGCCACATTTCGCTGCCAAACTGTCCGGCGGCGGAAAGCAGCATGCCCGCGTAATCGGCAAAGCTGCCCGGCGACTGCGGCTCAGGGGACGGTGTATCGGCGGGCGTCAGCGTGCCTGCCGCACGTGCGGCGGGGATTGCGTTGGTCAGTACGTTGTTCGAACCGGTAGTAATTTTACCCGCAGGCGACGGCGGGAAAAGCGCATTGCCTAACCCTTCTGCGGCATTGCTGATGTCGTCGGTGATCCCCGCCACGTTCGCCAGCACGCCACCGATAATCCCGCTTAACAGACAGCTGGACCCAATCGCCGCCACGCCCGCTGCGGCGGCTCCGGCACCGAGGAGTGGCGCGGCGGCCGTAGCCGCCAGCCCCACCGCCGCGCCGATCACCGCATAGGCGGCACCTTCCGCCACGATGCTGGTGATGTCAGCAAAAATGCTGGAGTGAATAATCTCGTCGCCCTTACGGGCCGCGTTGTTATCGCTCATGCCTTACACATTCCGGTTGTCGTTTAGCGTCAGACTCTGCTTAAGCGCGCTCCAGCGCACCTCGTCCTCTTCGGTAAAAGCTCTTAATGCCGAGAGGGTAAAAATCATCAATACCGGTTTGCCCGGCGTCTGCACGGCCAGCTGTTTTTGCCACAGGCGTTGCCCGTTACGGTCAAACGTGGTCTCAACTTCCAGCCCGTGAATTTTTCCGTCAGGCCCGGCGTTTACGTTCCGGAATTCGCTCTGGGCGATCTCACCCATCTGAGGACGCAACACATCCCACTGGCGGTGAAACTCTTGTTCGTAGTCGCTGCCATAGGGAATCACGCCGCGGCTGACCACCACGGACAGCCCGCTTTCGTCATCGCGAATAATGTTCATGCTGTTATCCTGCCAGGCAGCAGGAAAAAGGGAAAATGAACCTTCCTGGAGGGTGTATTTCATAAGTGAACTCGGGATGATTAATATTGAGAGAAACATGAAGGCCAATCCATGTTGGCCCTTTGGCTGGCTGTTTTATTATTTACGCCATTGACCTGACTGTTCGACTAAAACATGGCTGCCTTTGCTGACAAGCAATTTCACGGGTGCATACGTCACGGTATAAGCGATCTCGCCATTCTTGTACGTTGAGCCGATTATTTTACCAGTGGGGTCGTGCAACGTTTTTCCCTTTAAGGAGATCGTACTGTTATCGCTTTTGCGCACGCCGAGATAAACCATCTGGTCACATTCACCCTCGAAACGCCCGCACTTGTTTATCAGAGAAATAGTGAACTTTTCGGTGTCCAGTTTTCTGGTTTCAGCGTGATGAACCGAAGCAGCTTTACGTAACGTATAACGCAGCGGAGTATAATCATTTCCTTTTTGTGGAGGCGTTACCAGACGCCATTCCATTTCACTCCCCTTTATTTCCAGAACAGCCCGTCCGCCTGCGCCGCCAAACGATGAGTTGAACTCTACGTTCGCACGGTTTCCCGCGATCGTACCGCTAAGATTTCGCTCATCTTCTTCCGGGCAGTCGATGCGATTACCTCTCTGGAAGATATAGCAATAAGACCCGGTGATACGGTTGCCTGATTCAGCTAAGGAAGGTGCGAATAAGTCCGAGATGTGAGATCATCGTGTTGTAACCTGAACCCAGAATGAGTAACCGGATGAGCCAGCAACTGACTTTTGCCGACAGTGAGTTTTCCAGTAAACGCCGCCAGAC
>NZ_JBMKHT010000029.1:0-57077 GCF_049238165.1 Enterobacter cloacae complex sp. IR5422
CCAAAATCAGCCACGAAGAGACGATTTTGGGCTGAAAATTGGAAAATTGAGCCACAGGACGTCGATAAAGGACGGTTTGGGGCGTCATATCGGGAGCTGCGGACCACTTAATCGCAACTTCCTTAACCAATATTGGGCGTGCCTGCGGATCCTTCATTAAAGGATTAAAAACAGAACCCGGGAAATTATCGGCATAGATAGCGGGAGGCAGGCCTTTTGAGTAAAAGCTGTCAGGTGCCAGCAGCAAAACAACTTTACTGTTTGCGTTAAGGCTATTTTTAAAACGTGAGAACAGTAAAAACTGCGTTTCGTCATCGACAAACGCATCGCCATACGCCACGACGGGTTTGTGCAATTGCTTATTAAAGTAATTATAGACAGCGTAATGTTCATCTTCTGAGGTCGCCACCTCAGACGCACCAATGAAGAATATCGCATTCCCTTCTAAGGCATGAGAAATAGTGGCAATTTTTTCCGCCTGTTCTTTAGGCGTGCCCGCCATTGATTTAATCAGCGGCTGGAAGGTAAGCGGCGGATCGAAGCTCGCCACCAGCGGGTGAATACAAAGAAACAAAATGGCCAGAAACGCCATCAGAAAATGTAAGCAAAGCGTATTTTTGATTTTCATCATCAACCAGTAACACTGCATGGCAGTAATGTCTTAAATCTGCGGAAATTCAGATTTATAACAATTACACAACAAATGGCCGTCTATTTTTGTGGCATTCTATACCAGAGCGATTTAAAAGGATGAGCGTTGCTATGTTACGGTATGTACAAGGTCGCGGAGAGTGAGTGGATATCAGCGTTTGGGTGACTTTTTGCGCAGTCAAACGCCCGTGGGGAAAAATCGAAAAATTCCTGCTTTACAAGGCGCTAATAGATGTTTATAGTGCGCCTCACTTTGGAAGCGTGGCCGAGCGGTTGAAGGCACCGGTCTTGAAAACCGGCGACCCGAAAGGGTTCTAGAGTTCGAATCTCTACGCTTCCGCCAAATTCGAAAACCCTGCGATAGCAATATCGCAGGGTTTTTTCGTTTTACAGCCCAATCACCAGCTCCCCGGAATAGCTTCGCGAACAGCACAGCGCCACCTGCTGGTCCGTTGCGTCTTTTTCCGCCTCCGACTGCACGCTATCCCGGTGATCCACCACACCGTCAATCACCGGCGTCAGGCAGGCGCCGCAGATCCCCATCTCACAGGAAAGCGGGACCGCCACGCCATTTTCCTGCAGCACCTGGGCGATGGTTTTATCCGCAGGCACCGGCCAGCGCTCCCCGGTGGAGGCCAGTTTGACCGTGAAGATCTCCCCGGCTTCACCGCCTGCGGCGGGCGCAACGGGCTGAAACGCCTCGCGGTGAAGATGGGCGTCATCCCATCCCTTTGCCGTGGCGACCTCACGCACTTTTTCCATAAAACCCGCTGGACCACAGACCCAGGCGTGAAGGCCCGATTCGGCCGCGGGGAGATGTGCCGCCAGCGCTGTGCGCGGGCTGGCGGTATGAATGAGGCACTCACCGAGCCGGGAGAGTTCGCGCTCAAACGCCGCGCTTTCCCGGTTTCTGACGTAATAATGCAGCGTGAACGGCGTTCCGGTCGCCTTCAGCTGCAGGGCCATCGCATACAGCGGCGTAATGCCAATTCCCGCCGCCAGGAGCAAAACCCGCTCTGCCTGCTGCAGCGGAAACAGGTTGCGTGGAGCCGATATCATCAGCTTCTGCCCGGGACGCAGCGTCTCGTGAACGTAGCGCGACCCGCCGCGCGAGGCGGTTTCACGCCCCACGCAAATAAGATAGCTCTCGTCCCCACATGCTCCGGTCAGGGAATACGGGCGCACCACGCCGCAGGGCAGGTGGACATCAACGTGCGCCCCGGGCTGCCACGGCGGCAGCGCTTCGCCGTTATCAGCCACCAGCCTGACGGCGAGGCTTTTGTCGCCCTCGCGCCACAGCCCGTCAACAATTACGCTCAGCATATTGGCCTCCGTCATACCAGGAAAAACTCGCCAAAGCCCATTTTCTTCAGCCCCCGACGATAGGCAATCGAGCTTTTATCCGCGGGGATATGCGCTTCCAGCGTCAGGTCCAGCGGCAGGTTTTCCGGGCGCTGGGTTTCCACCATCAGGCGATCCTCTTCAAAAATCCGCAGGTTAAAGGCATGCACATCCTCCACCGGAATATGCAGGTCAAAGTTGCGGGCAATAGGGGCGAACATGCGGGTCACGCGCGATGACACCGGCGACGCGGCGTTCATGATCACCAGCCGCGATTCACCCGGAAAATGAATCGTCAGGGTGGCGGTGAACGGCAGGTGCATTTCAAAATGGCGCAACCACTGGAACCCTTCTGGCGCCTGCACGGGGGAACTGGCGGGATAGTTGCTCACGGCGCTCCAGTAATCCGCCACGAAGCCGAACGGCGTCTCCTGTGGCTGATAGGCAGGCACAAGCTGATTATTGGGATCGGCAAAGGTTTCGGTGTGGATCCACGCAAAGTGCGCCACGTCCAGAAAACCCTCTACCTGACGTCCGGCAAAGCCGTTCACCTCAAACGCCGGGCAGTTAATCTGCTGAAATCCGTCGTCATCCCAGTGCGGCATGGTGGGCAGCGGCGCAGGGTTATCCGGATCAAAGGCCAGGCAGGTCCAGATCAGCCCGAACCGCTCTTCGACCGCGTAGTTAATCAGGTTCAGCTTCGCCGGAACGGGCTGGTCGGGGCTGGACGGAATACGGTTGCAGCGACCGTCTTCCCCAAAGCGTAAGCCATGATAGGGGCAGATAATCCCGTGCTCGTCGTGAAAGCCGAGCGTCAGCGGCACGCCGCGGTGCGGGCAAACGTCACGGGCGACCACGACCTGGTCGTTAATGCGGTAAATCACCAGCTGTTCATCCAGCAGCGTCGCTTTGACCGGCGCCGGACCGACGTCGCAGGCGCGCGCGACCGGATGCCAGCATTTCGCCAGACGCAGCCAGTCCTCTGGCTCAAACGTACAGTGGGCGGGTGGGGTCGGTTCTCTTTTCATCGTTGTCCCTCTTGCGTTCAGCCTAACGGGCCGCCCTGAATGGTCTCGCACAGACCGTTGATGATGCGCTCTCCGGTCTCCTCTTTGAGCTCCTGATACCAGGCCTGCGTCAACGCCATATCTTTGCCGTGGGTGACGTCGCAGCGCTTGCGCGCCTTCAGCACCAGGTCGCGTACGCGGTCGCAGCGCAGCGCCTCGTACTGCCGCAGCGCCAGCGTGGTGTTGTGGTTTTCACGCAGGCATTCCCCCAGCACCACGGCATCTTCCATCGCCGCGCAGCCGCCCTGGCCGATATCCGGCGTGGTGCTGTGCCCGGCATCGCCCAGCAGCGCGACGTTGCCGCGCACCAGGTTGTCGAACGGCTCAATGTCGTGGATTTCAATCCGATTGGTCGTTTCAGGATCCAGCGCCGCGATAAGCTTCTGCACCGGCGGCGCCCAGCCGCGGAAGTAGCCCGTGAGATCGGCGCGCAGGGTGGTGCGATCCTCCGCCAGGCCTGCGGGCAGCGGCACGTCAAAAAAGAAATAGAAGCGTCCGCCGGAGACGGGCATCAGCGACACGCGTTTGCCTTCGCCAACGAAGGTGGTCCACTGGTGCGCCGGGGCGATCTCTTCGTCAATCTTCACCAGCCCGTTCCAGTTCACATAGCCCGCGTAGCGGCGCTCCGGGGTGTATCCCAGCACGTACGGGCGAACCGCCGAGTGGCTGCCGTCGGCGGCAATCAGGAAATCCCCGGCGGCGGTGGTGCCATCGGTGAAGGTCACGCTCACGCCCGCGTCGTCTTCATGGACGCCTTCGACGCGCTTGCCGAACTGCACCTTGTCGCGACCCCAGAAGTCCAGCATTTCGCGCTGAAGCTCAGCGCGCGAGACGGGGCAGGGGCGTCCGCCGGTACGCTCAACCAGCGGGGCAAGGCTAAAGCGGGTCAGGGTATCGCCGCGCCGGTAATCCTTGTAGGCCATAAAACGCATCGGCCCGCCCCAGGTCTCGATGATGTCGCCCATGCCGAGGTGCTGCATGCATTTCACGCCGTTAGGCCAGATGGAGATGGCCGCCCCGACGGGCCTGATCTCCTTTACGGCTTCAAACACGGTACAGTCGATGCCCGCTTTCTTCAGCGCGACGGCGGCGCTCAGGCCGCCAATACCCGCGCCAATAACGATTGCTTTCATGCTTCTCTCCTTTTGCAGGGTGTAAAGACAGTCAGCAATTTGCGTACCAGGCTGCAGCATGGCGAAAACGGCGTTGTAAGGGAGACGTTTGCACTGCTAAGGTGCGTAAACGCGGTGAGCGTGCCTTTTTATGAATCAAAAATTTCCTGGTCGACTTTGTGGAATCGACTGTTTCACGTCTGTGCTCAGGGTGGCGTGGTTTGTGCAATAGCCAGGAGAAGGACAATAAAGGAGACACTATGATCGCACTGCACGACTTCAATCATCTTCCCCATGAACAGGCGTTAGCGCTGATTCACCCCTGCGTGGCGCTTCCCTGCTGGGCCGATGCGCTGGTTCACGGGCGGCCTTACGCCAGCCGGGACGAATTGTTCAGTACGGCGAAATCGCTGATGCAAAACTGGGACGAAGCGGCGCTGGCGCAAGCCCTGAGCGCCCATCCGCGCATCGGGGAAAAGCCAGCGGGTACAGCGGCGGAGGCGGCGCTGTCGCGCCAGGAGCAGGGGGCGGTGAATGACCGCGATGATGCTCTTGCCCGGGCGCTGCGTGAAGGCAACGCCCGCTACGAAGCCCGCTTTGGACGTGTCTTTCTGATCCGCGCGAAGGGCCGCAGCGGCGAGGAGATATTACAGGCCCTGCACGCGCGGCTGGAGAACAGCGACGCGCAGGAAATCCGTGCCGCGCTGGAACAGCTGCGGGAAATTACGCTGCTGCGTCTGGAAGGAGTCATTCACGAATGAGCACACTCAGCACCCATATTCTCGATATTTCGACGGGCAAGCCCGCGGAGGGCGTGACGGTTCATCTGCAACAGGACGGGAAGACGCTGGCCACGGGCGTGACCAACGCCCAGGGGCGCATCGCCGCGTTCGTTCCCTCTCTGCCCGCGGGCCGCTATCGGCTGGTGGCGGAGATCGGGGCGTGGTTTAGCGATACTGGCCGGAAGACGATCTATCCCTGCGCGCACATTGAGTTTGTCACGGGAGAAACGGCAGACGAACACTTCCATCTGCCGTTTGTGATTGCCCCCGGCGGATGGTCAACCTACCGGGGCAGTTGACCACACCCGCTCGCCGTTGACCCAGGTCTCGCTGATGTTGCGCTCGTCGCCGAGGGTTATCAGCACGAAAAGCTGCTCGTAGATATCCTGACAGCGCCGATTGCGCAGGCGCTGCAGCGGCGTGACGTTGGGGTCGATAACCACGAAATCCGCCTCTTTGCCTGCCGCGAAGTTGCCAATCTTGTCATCCAGCCGGAGGGCGTGCGCGCCGCCCAGCGTGGCGTGATAAAACGCCTCGCTGGCGCGCAGGCGATAGCTCTGAAGCTGGCCGACCTTGTAGGCCTCTCCCAGGGTGCGCAGCATGCTGAAGGTGGTGCCCGCGCCGACGTCGGTGCCGATGCCCATCCGCACCCTGTGCTGCCAGCAGGCGGGCAGGCGAAACAGCCCGCTGCCGAGAAACAGGTTTGAGGTGGGGCAAAACGCCACCGCCGAGCCGGTGTCATGCAGGCACTGCCACTCGCTGTGGTGCAGATGGATCGCGTGGGCAAACACGCTGCGCTCGCCGGTCAGGCCGTAGTGGTGATACACGTCCAGATAGCGCTCATGCTCCGGCCAGAGATCGCTCACCCAGGCCACTTCGTTGGGGTTTTCGCTCAGGTGGGTCTGCAGCCAGGTATCCGGGAACTCCTCTCTGAGCAGGCTGACCGCCGCAAGCAGCTCGGGTGATGAGGTCGGGGCAAAGCGCGGCGTTATCGCATAGCCCAGCCGCCCACGGTGATGCCAGCGCTGGATCAGCGCCCGCGTCTGCCGGTAGCTCTGCTTCGCGTCTTCGCTCAGGTAGTCCGGCGCGTGCCTGTCCATCATCACCTTGCCGGCGATAAGGCGCATGTTCAGGCGCAGGGCCTCGGTAAACAGCGCCTCAACCGATTCCGGATGCAGCGTGCAAAACACCAGCGCGGTGGTGGTGCCGTTGCTCACCAGCTGCTGTATGAAAAATTCGGCGATCTCTTTCGCGTAGGCCTCATCGGCAAACTGGCTCTCCACCGGGAAGGTGTAGGTGGTCAGCCACTCCAGCAGCTGTTCGCCAAAGGCGCCGATCATCTCCGTTTGCGGATAATGGACGTGGGTGTCGACAAAGCCGGGCAGCAGCAGCCTGCCGCGCAGGTCGGTATAGCCTTTGTGCGGATCAAGATACTGCTCGCCCTCCTGCCACGGCATGTGCGCCAGAATTTTTCCGTTCTGTATAAACAGCAGGCCGTCCTCAAGGTAGCGCGCGTGCCGGGCAATGGCGTCTGCGCTGTCGCAGACCCGGGCAATATCAAAAAATGCACCGCGTATCGCAGTCTGGTATTCCATCATGGTTCCTGCCTTAGTGTGTGCGTAGCGGGGTGGGAAAGCTCAGCAAGAACGGTGCCAGAATGAACGGGCCGCAGATACGCTGCGGCCAGAGGGGAGGGGTTACTCTTTTTGCGTCGCCACGCGGGAGCCAAACGACGTCGCGCCTGCCGTCTCGCGCTCTTCCCGCGCCAGCCAGCGGTAGGTCACGCCGCCGAGGAAGACGCCGATAAACCAGCTGAAGTTTGCCACCTCATGCAGGGCCGGGATAAAGCTAATGACCAGGCCCACGGCAACGGACGGGATCAGGGCGCCAATGGCTTTCGGGTTAAAGCCGTTGCGGTACCAGTATTTGCCCTTTGGCGTGTCGTCGAACAGATCGTCAACCGATACCTTGCCGCGTTTAATCAGGTAGAAATCGGCGATCAGAATGCCGAACAGCGGGCCGATAAACGCCCCGAGCACGTCCAGGGTGTAGTGGATAAGCTCCGGCGAGTTGAACAGGTTCCACGGGGTGAGCAGGATCGAGCCGACGGCGGCAATCATTCCTCCGGTGCGGAAGCTGATTTTCTGCGGCGAGCAGTTAGAGAAATCAAACGCCGGTGAGACGAAGTTCGCCACGATGTTGATCCCGATGGTGGCGGTGATCATCGTCAGCAGGCCAATCGCCACGGCCAGATCGTTACCAACGCGGCTGACGGTCTCAATCGGGTCGGTGATCATGCGGCCAAACAGCGACTGGGTGCCGGAGACAATCACTACGGTGACGATGGAGAACAGCAGGAAGTTAAACGGCAGCCCCCAGCGGTTGCCGCGGCGGATCTCACCCATGCTTTTGCCGTAGCGGGAGAAATCGCCAAAGTTGAGCAGCGGACCGGAGAAGTAGGAGACCACCAGCGCCGTGGCGGTGATCATCTGCCAGGTCTGCTCGCCCGCGCTCAGGGATTTGCTGGCGAGGGTAAAGGAGATCCCGTCAAAACCGGTCTTGTATACAATCCAGCCGGCAAGGGCCAGCATTACCACATAGACCGCCGGACCGGCGATATCAATAAAGCGCTTGATGGCGCTCATGCCGTGCCAGAAGACCATCGCCTGCAGGACCCACATAATCGCAAAGCAGATCCAGCCCAGATGCGACAGGCCCAGGAATGCGCCGGTAGTGAGTGAAGAGAGCGATGGCCAGAACTTCAGCGCCACCAGCATCAGGGCGTTGGCGGCGAGATAGGTCTGAATCCCGTACCACGCAAAGGCAATCAGCCCGCGGATCACCGCCGGAATATTGGCCCCGAACACGCCGAACGCCTGACGGCTGATCACCGCATAGGGCACGCCCGCCATCTGGCTCGGTTTGGCCACCAGGTTGGCGCACAGCTGCACGAGGCAAATCCCCACCAGCAGGCAGAGCAGCACCTGCCAGCTTGCCAGCCCGAGCGTAAAGAAGCTCGCGGCGACCACATAACCCCCCATGCTGTGAACGTCCGACATCCAGAACGAAAAGATGTTGTACCAGCTCCAGTTCTGGTCACGCGTCGGTGCCAGATCCTCATTGCAAAGACGTGGGCTGTAAACCGCACCGGAATCAGCGGCCGTACCCTGCTGCGCGTTTTGACTGTTTGGCATGAAACCTGCTCCTGTGAATGAAAACCCGTTGAGTGGGAGTGCAAACGGTGTTGCAGGATCCAGGCCAAAATAATAAATCTTGTATGCAATATTTTATTTTTATGTATACGATTCGATAACGGAAAGTAAAATTCGGAATGGTGAATGAACAACATAAACGCCCTGCAGACCGCGCCAGACCTGCATGACAAAGACGAAACCATCTTCCAGGCGCTGATGACCGCGATAGTCGAACACCAGCTGCTGCCGGGGAGCAAATTGCCGGAAGAGGCGCTGGCCGAGGTGTTTGGCGTGAGCCGCACGGGCATCCGCAAGGTGCTTCAACGACTCGCCGCTGTGCAAATGGTCACCCTGACGCCCAAGCGTGGTGCACACGTCGCCAGCCCCACGGTGGAAGAGGCGCGGCACATCTTCCGCACCCGCGCGCTGCTGGAGGTCGCCAACCTGCCGGACGTGCTGGCGCACTGTCAGCCGCCGCACCTTGCCGCGCTGGAGGCCATTATTCGCCAGGAGCAGCAGGCGCACGAGGCCTATGACGGTCCGGCGGCAATTCGCCACTCCGCCAATTTCCACATTCAGCTGCAGGCTATCTCCGGCAACCAGGTGCTCACGGAGATGGTGACCGGCCTGAGCCAGCGTTCTTCGCTAGTGATCGCCACCTGGGGCGCGCCGTGGCGTCAGGGATGCCGCTGCAACGATCACGAACAGCTGGTGGATCTGCTGCGCCAGAAGGCCCTTGAGCCACTAAGCGATGCCCTCATGCACCATTTTGAACATATCGTCGCCAGCCTCTGCTTCGAGCGGGCGGGCGAGTGCCTGCCTGATTTTGCCCGGCTGTTTGCCGGCCACAAGGAGTCGTAATGTCTGTCTGTATACAAGTGATCAACCCCAACACCAGCCTCGCCATGACGGAAACCATCGGCGCGGCGGCCCGCGCGGTGGCGGCGCCGGGGACGGAGATCCTCGCGGTCTGCCCGAGCGCGGGCGTGCCGTCCATAGAAGGCCACTTCGATGAGGCCATCGCCGCCGTCGGTGTCCTGGAACAGATCAAAAAAGGCAGGGAGCAGGGCGTGGATGGTCACGTCATCGCCTGCTTTGGCGATCCGGGCCTGCTGGCGGCGCGCGAGCTGGCGCAGGGGCCGGTAGTCGGCATTGCGGAAGCCGCCATGCATATGGCGACGCTGGTGGCGACGCGCTTTTCGGTAGTTACCACGCTGCCGCGCACGCTGATCATTGCCCGTCATCTGCTGCACCAGTATGGCTTTCAGGACCATTGCGCGGCGCTGCATGCTATCGATCTCCCGGTGCTGGCGCTGGAAGACGGCAGCGGACTGGCGCAGGAGAAAGTACGCGCGCGCTGTATACAGGCGCTGCAAGAGGATGGCTGCGGTGCCATCGTGCTGGGCTGCGGCGGCATGGCGACCCTGGCGCAGGAGCTGACCCGCGAACTGCGCGTGCCGGTGATCGACGGCGTCAGCGCGGCGGTGAAGATGGTGGAATCGCTGGTGGCGCTGGGGCTGTCGACCAGCAAGCACGGCGATCTGGCGTTCCCGGAGAACAAAGCGTTAAGCGGACAATTTCAGGCATTGAATCCATTTTAAATTTTGGGGGTGGCATGGGGCTTTTCGAACAGGATTATCCGCGGGATCTGCGCGGCTACGCGGGCAACCCGCCGCACGCGCGGTGGCCGAATCAGGCGCGCATCGCCGTGCAGTTTGTGCTCAATTACGAAGAGGGGGCGGAAAACCACGTTCTGCACGGCGATGCCGGGTCCGAGCAGTTCCTGTCGGACATCATCGGCGCGGCCAGCTACCCGGACAAACACATGTCGATGGACTCCCTCTACGAATACGGCAGCCGCGCCGGGTTCTGGCGAATCCACAATGAATTTCAGAAACGCGGCCTGCCGCTGACGGTCTTCGGCGTGGCGATGGCGCTGGCGCGTCACCCGGAGATTGTTGAGGCGATCAAAGCGGCGGATTACGACGTGGTCAGCCACGGCTGGCGCTGGATCCACTATCAGAATATGGACATCAGCCAGGAGCGCGAACACCTGCACAAGGCGGTGCACGTTCTGACCGACCTGTTCGGCAAGCCGCCAACCGGCTGGTACACCGGGCGCGACAGCCCCAACACGCGCCAGCTGGTGGTGGAGCATGGCGGCTTCGACTACGACAGCGACTACTACGGCGACGATTTGCCCTTCTGGACGGAAGTGGCCTGCAGCGACGGCACCCGCAAACCGCACCTGATTGTGCCCTACACGCTGGATGCAAACGACATGCGCTTCGCGACGGCGCAGGGATTTAACACCGCCGAGCAGTTTTATACGTATCTGAAGGACAGTTTTGACGTGCTGTACGAAGAGGGGGAAAGCGCGCCGAAGATGATGTCCATCGGCATGCACTGCCGCTTGCTGGGACGACCGGGGCGTTTTCGGGCGCTGCAGCGGTTCCTGGATTATGTGCAGCAGCACGAGCGGGTGTGGGTCTGTACCCGCCAGCATATTGCCGACCACTGGCGGGAAGTGCATCCGTTTCAGAAGTAAGTGTGCGATGTTTTGCCGGGTGGCGGCTGCGCCTTACCCGGCCTACAGGGCCCACAGGGCATACGGAACATCGTAGGCCCGGTAAGCGCAGCGCCACCGGGCAGGTTTTTCAGCGTTACACCATCAAACTCACCTGCGCCGCCACGATGCGCCAGCCGTAGGCAAACCGCACCCACGTCTGCTGCTGGCGGCCAATGCGTTCCGTGCTCTCGCGGGTAAACTCGGTGCTGCACACGGCATAATCCTCCCCGAAGGTGGTGATGACGGTGTGGCGCAGCGTCCGCTGCAGCCCGGCGGCGGGGCGCGCCGCACGAAAGGCGCGGATTTCATCGATCCCGTACAGGTTTTCACCCGCCCCCAGCCGCACCGTGTTTTTGTCGTGCCAGAACAGCTCGTCCAGCACCGCAACATTATTGCTCACCAGCGCGTCCTCATAGCGGTAAAACGCGGCCGTCACCTCGGCAACCACCCACGGAAGGTTAATGTCATCGTGATTCATCATGCTGCTATCTCCGCCGGGTGGGCATCGGTGATGCCGCTCTCTTCCAGAACCCGCGCGACGCGCAGGCAGGCCTGCTCGTTAAACGGCGCGGCAATCAGCTGCAGGCCAATGGGCGCGCCCTGCGCGGTGCGCAGCGGAACGGTGGTCACGGGCAGGCCTAAAAACGAAATCGGCTGGGTCAGCATCCCCATGCTGGCGCGGATGGGAAGCGGCTGACCGTTAATCTCCATGGTTTGCTCGCCGATCCGCGTGGCGCTGCGCGGCGTTGCCGGGGCAATCAGCACGTCGGCCCGTGCAAACAGCGCGTGAAACGCCTGCCGTGCCTGCGCGCGAAACCGCTGGGCCTGAATGTACCAGGCAGAGGGGATCATCGCCCCGGCCAGCAGGCGTTCGCGGGAGTGCGGCTCAAAACGCTCGGGCTCCCGGCGAAGCGCGGGCAGGTACTGATTTCCACCCTCGGAGGCGCTGATGATAAACGCCGCGGAGCGCGCCAGATCGGCGTCAGGAAACTGAAGCTCATCCTGCACGTCGAGCGCCTTCGCCACCCGCGCCACGGCGTCTCTGGCGTCCGCGTCGCACCAGGTGGTGAAGTAGCCGCCGAGCACCGCGCAGCGCAGGCCGTCAAGCCCGCGGTCAAGCAGGGGGCGCGTCTGTTCGCGCGAGCTCTCTGCCTGAAAACCGTCGCTGGTGTCCCGGCCCTGCAGCGCGTCGTACACGGACGCCAGGTCGCATACGCGGCGCGCAAAGGGCCCGATATGATCCAGGCTCGCGACAAACGGATGGCTGCCGGATCGCGACAGGCGGCCAAAGGTGGGCTTCAGGCCGTAGATGCCGCACAGGGAGGCCGGAACGCGAATCGAGCCGTTGGTGTCGGTGCCGAGCGAAAAGTGCACCAGCCCGGCGGCCACCGCGGCGGCTGAACCGCCGGACGACCCGCCCGCAATACGCGTCAGATCGTGCGGGTTACGCGTCGCGCCGTAGTGGCTGTTCTCGGTGGTAAAGCCGTAGGCGTAGGCGTCCATATTGACCATCCCGGTCAGCAGTCCGCCCGCGCTGCGCAGCTGGCGCACGGCGAAGCTGTCGGCGGCCGCGGCTGGGCGCTGGCTGAACAGCTCTGCCCCCGCGAGGGTGGTATGTCCGGCAACGTCGAACAGGTTTTTCACCGCGTAGGGCACGCCCGCCAGCGGCGGCAGGGGGCGCTTCTCGCGCCGCAGGGTGTCGATGTTCTCAGCCTCGGCGAGCATGCGTGCTTCCGTCACGGCGGTCCAGGCGTTGATCTGCGGGTTAACGCGCGCAATGGCCTCCAGCGTCTGGCGGGCAATCTCGCGAGCGCTCAGCTCGCCCGCGCTCAGCGCCTGCTGGATCGCGCTGATACTCATCTCGTGTAGCGTCATGCTTTATACACTCCTGCAATCTCCAGACGGTCGTCGAGCGGCAGCGCCATCAGCGGGGCGGCCATGGTGGCTATGCGGCTAAACTGCAGCTGCAGCTCGGCGCGGCGGGCGTCATCCAGCGTCACGCCGAGTACGGTTTCCATCTGCGCCAGGTACGCCTGCCAGTCGGGTTGGTGTGTCGTCATTATTTTCTCCTCAGAATCCGGCGGCCGTGCCGTTGCTGCGCGGGTCAAATGCCCCTTCAAACAGCCCGTTGGGGTGGCGAACAATGGCGCCCGCGTGGCCCATGGCTTCACTAAAGTCAGGGAATAGCTCCACCTCGTGACCGAGTGCCCGCAGGCGCGCGACCGTCTCGGGTGAAAAACGCCCTTCAAGCTTTAAGGTGTCCGAGGTTTGCCCCCAGGTGCGCCCCAGCAGCCAGCGTGGGCGGGAAATGCTTTCCTGTAAAGGCACGCCCTGAATCGCGTAGCGGGTAAAGAGCGCGGCCTGGGTTTGCGGCTGGCCGTCGCCGCCCATCGATCCGTACACCATCACGCGCCCGTCCTTCAGACGCGCCGCCGCCGGGTTCAGGGTGTGGAACGGCTGTTTGCCCGGCGCGAGGGCCAGAAGATGGGCGGGATCGAGGCTGAAGGATGCGCCGCGGTTCTGCCAGACGATGCCGGTATCGGGCAGGACAACGCCGCTGCCGAACTCGTGATAAAGGCTCTGGATAAACGACACGGCAAGCCCGCTGCTGTCCATCACCCCCATCCACACCGTATCGCCGGGGCCTTTTCCGGTTCCCCACGGCGCGGCGCGGCCGTCGTCAACCCTGTCGGCAAGCGCCTGCAGGGCGGCGGGATCCAGCAGTTTCTGAACATCGGTTTTCAGCGCGCGCGGGTCGGTGATGTGGGCATCGCGCAGGCCAAAGGCCAGCTTGGTGGCTTCCACGATGCGGTGAAGGGTGTCGGCGTCGTCGGCCTCCGCCATGTTCAGGCGGTCGGTGATGCCGAGTATCGCCAGCGAGACCAGCCCCTGCGTTGGCGGGGCGTGGTTAAAGATCTCTCCCTGCTGATGCTCCAGCTTCAGCGGCGTGGTGCGCCGGGCCGCGTGGGCGTTGAGATCGGCCAGCGTTACGGGGAGACCCAGCGTCTCCATGCCGTGCGCCAGGACTTCCGCCAGCGGGCCGCGATAAAAGCTGTCGAGACCCTCTTCCGCCAGGCGCGTCAGGGTCGTGGCCATGGCGGGCTGGTAAAACCGGCTCCCGACCTGCGGCGGCTTACCGTCCACCAGCCAGGTTTCCGCGAATCCGGGGACGTCCTTCAGCTCGTCGAATTTGCTGGCCGTGGCGTGGGCCTGAGAGGCCGTGACCGGCGTGCCGTTCTGCGCATAGTCAATGGCGTCGGCCAGCAGGCGGGCCAGCGGCAGCGCCTTGCCTGTCATCTCACGCGAGACCTTCAGCGCCTCGTCCCAACCGCTTACCGTGCCGGCGACGGTCAGCGCCGCACGGGGCCCGCGATGGGGGATATGCGCCAGACCGTCGTAGGCGGCAAGCGTGGCGCGCGAGCCCGCCGCGCCGCTGGCATCGATGGCGATGGGGTCGCCTTCCGGCGGCACGATAAGCCAGAAGCCATCGCCGCCCAGCCCGTTCATATGCGGGTAAACCACGGCGATGGTGGCCGCTGCCGCGACCATCGCCTCTATCGCGCTGCCGCCTTCGCGCAGCACCGCCAGCGCGCTCTGGCTGGCAAGATTGTGGGGCGCAACGGCCATGCCGTGCGTGGAGACATTACTTTGCATGAAGCGTCCTCGTAACTCTTAAAGTCACAAGGTGCTGCAAAAGCTGTTCCAGTTCTGAAAGAAAAGTTTCAGTAAACTGGCACGTATAATGAATACATACAAAAAAGGTACAATGTAATGAAACAAAAGTTACAGAGGCGCTATGGAACAGTTAGATGAACGTCTGAAAGCACAATACCCGTCGCTGTCGCCGCAGGAGCAGCGGGTGGCGGACTTTATATTCGACCATTTTGACGATCTGATTAGCTACAACAGCGCCGAGCTTGCGCAGCTGAGCGGGGTGTCGAAAGCCACGGTGAGCCGTCTGTTTAAGCGGCTGGGCTATGAGAAATATAAGGACATGCGCGACGAGCTGCGCACCCTGCGCCAGAGCGGAATGCCGCTCACCGATAACCGCGACGCGGTGCAGGGCAATACGCTGCTGGCGCGCCACTATAAGCAGGAGATGGCAAACCTGACCCAGTGGGTCAATGCCCTCGACGCGCAGCAGTTTGCCGACGCCATAGCCTGCATGGTGAAGGCGCGGCGCATCGTCATTATCGGCATGCGTAACGCTTATCCGGCGGCGCTTCATCTGCGCCAGCAGCTGCTGCAGGCGCGCGGTCAGGTGCTGGTCCTGCCGCAGCCGGGGCAGAGCCTGAGCGAGGAGCTGGTGGACTTAACGCCGGACGATCTGGTGGTGATGATGGCCTTTCGCCGTCGCCCGCGCATCATCCGCCCGCTGCTGCAGCAGCTTCAGAGCAGCGGTATTCCGGTGCTGCTGATGTGCGAGCCGCAGGCCCACAGCCTGTTCCCGCTGGCGAGCTGGCAGCTCTGCACCCCGCTGGACAGCGTCTCCGCCTATGACAGCTATTCGTCGGTCAACAGTCTGATCAACCTGCTGGCGAACGCCTTCCTGCATGACATTCTCGATAAGGGCCGCCCGCGCATTCACGAGATTGCCTCCCTCTACCAGCAGCTGGACGAACTCGAACAGCGATAATGGGGCATCAGGCTGGTGCTTTGCATTAAAATGGTGCATAAGGGCGGGGCGAAAATGGAGAGCATTTTCGCCCCGCCCGCGTTTTATCAGGCTTTAAGAGAAAATTCCCCGCTTCGCCTTATCTGGCACATTAGTTGCAAAATCACCTTCAAAGAATCTTTTGTTTCATGTTAACGTTACGGGGAAGCACCATGAAAAAACTGTTAATTGCACTGGCCGGGGCCGCATGCCTCTTCACGCAGCTGCCGGCAAAGGCTGACCAGCTTCAGGATATTGAGAAGCGCGGCACCATCCGCATTGCCGTTCCGCAGGATTTCCCGCCGTTTGGCTCGGTGGGGACCGATCTGCAGCCGCAGGGCTACGACATCGACATGGCGCGCTATCTCGCTAAACAGATGAAGCTCAAGCTGCAGCTGGTGCCGGTGACCAGCGCCAACCGCGTGCCGTACCTGCAAACCGACAAGGTGGATCTGGTCATTTCCAGCCTCGGTAAAAACCCGGAGCGCGAGAAGGTGATCGACTTCAGCCGCGCCTACGCGCCGTTCTTCCTCGGCGTGTTTGGCCCGAAAGGGGCTGAACTGAAGGACGCTGCCGCGCTGAGCGGAAAAACCATCGGCGTGACGCGCGGGGCGGTGGAGGACATGGTGCTGACCGGCCTGGCGCCGAAAGACGCGGACGTGAAGCGCTACGAAGACAATAACACCACGCTGTCGGCATATCTGTCCGGCCAGGTCCAGTACGTGGCGACCGGCAATCTCGTGGTGGCGGCCATTTCGCGTCAGAATGCGGCGAAAGCACCGGTGCCGAGCTTTATGCTGAAAGATTCGCCGTGCTTTATCGGCCTGAAGAAAAACGAACCGGCCCTGAAGGCAAAAGTGGACGCGCTGATTGAGCAGGGTATTAAAGACGGCACGCTGAACGGCCTGTCCGAGCAGTGGCTGAAGGCCCCGCTGCCGGCAAACCTTGGCGCCTGAGCCGATGACGGAGCAACTTGATTTTTCAGCCCTCTGGCCGCACTGGCCGGCGCTGCTGGCGGGATTGTGGGTCACCGTTCAGCTGACGGTAATGGCCACCGTCGGCGGGCTGGCAATCGGGATTTTCGGGGCGGCGATCCGCAGCGGACGCACCACCTGGTTCAGCCGTATCTGGGGCGCGTACGTGGAAATCATCCGCAACACGCCGTTTGTGGTGCAGCTGTTTTTCATCGTCTTCGGCCTGCCGAATCTTGGCCTGAAGATGACGGCGGGGGAAGCGGCGCTGCTGGCCATGGTGGTGAACCTCGGCGCCTACAGCACCGAAATTATCCGCGCCGGCATTCAGGTCACGCCGAAAGGGCAGTGGGAGGCCGGGCGCGTGCTGGGGCTGACCCGCCTGCAGACCTTTATCCGCGTGGTGCTGCCGCCCGCGCTGCAGCGCATTTACCCGGCGCTGGTGAGCCAGTGCATCATCGTGATGCTCGGCTCGTCGGTGGTGTCGCAGGTCTCGTATGAAGAGCTGACCTTCGCCGCCAACCTGATCCAGTCCAGAACGTTTCTGAGCTTTGAGGTCTATCTGGTGACCACCGGGATTTACTTAGCGCTGTCGATTACCCTGCGCCAGCTGATGATGGCGGCAGGACGCAAATGGCTGGGGGTGCAGGCATGATGACCACCTTTACCGACTGGGACATTATTCGCAACCTGCTGCTGGCCGGGCGCTGGACGATACTGCTGTCGCTGGTGGCGTTTGTCGGCGGGGCGGCGGTGACGCTGCCGCTCCTGCTGCTGCGCCTGACGGGCGGGCGCACGGTGAAGCGCATTATCCGCGGCTATATTGAGCTGTTTCAGGGCACGCCGCTGCTGATGCAGCTGTTCCTGGCCTTCTTCGGCGTGGCGCTGTTCGGCATCGACGTCTCGCCGTGGACCGCCGCCTCGCTGGCGCTGACGTTTTACACCAGCGCGTTTCTGCTCGATATCTGGTACGGCAGCATTCGCGCGCTGCCGAAGGGGCAGTGGGAAGCGTCGCGCTGTCTGGGGCTGACCTTTGGCCAGACCCTGTTTCGCGTGGTCGCTCCGCAGGCGCTGCGCATCGGCATTGCACCGACGGTCGGCTTTGCCGTGCAGGTGATCAAAGGCACCGCGCTGGCGTCGATCATCGGCTTTGTCGAGCTGACCAAGGCCGGGACCATGCTGACCAACGTGACCTATCAGCCGTTTAAGGTCTTTGCGCTGGTGGCGCTCGGCTACTTTATTCTGTGTTATCCGCTGTCGCGCTACAGCCGCTATCTGGAGACGAAATTCAATGCCTCTCATCACCATTAATCAGGTGCAGAAATACTACGGCGATAACCACGTGCTCAAGGGCGTCGATCTGGATATCGACATGGGCCAGGTGATCTCCATCATCGGGCGCAGCGGATCGGGCAAAAGCACGCTGCTGCGCTGCATCAACGGCCTGGAAGGCTATCAGGACGGCAGCATCAAGCTGGGCGGCATGACCATTACCGACCGGGATTCCCAGGCGCGCGAAATCAGCCGCTCGGTGGGGATGGTGTTCCAGAGCTTCAACCTGTTCCCGCACATGACGGCGCTGGAAAACGTGATGCTCGCCCCGCGTCGGGTGCTGAAGAAAAGCGCCGCCGAATGTCGGGCGCTGGCGCAGCAGATGCTGGAGAAGGTTGGCCTCGGCGACCGTCTGGATTACTACCCGTCGAGCCTCTCCGGCGGCCAGCAGCAGCGCGTGGCGATTGCCCGCGCGCTGGCGATGTCGCCGAAAGTGTTACTCTGCGACGAGATCACCTCCGCCCTCGACCCGGAGCTGGTGGGCGAAGTGCTCAAGGTGCTGGAGCAGCTGGCGGCCGAGGGGATGACGCTCATACTGGTTACCCATGAAATGAATTTTGCCCGCGAAGTGGGCGACCGCGTGGTGTTTATGCACCAGGGGAAAGTCTGGGAGCAGGGCGACAGCAAAACGCTGTTCGCCAACCCGCAGACCACGGAACTGAAGCAGTTCATCTCCTCCGTGCGCGGCCTCAACTGATAAGGACTGAACAATGGATATCGCACACTTTCCGCAAATCAACCCGCCGCAGCGCCTGCTGATGGGGCCGGGCCCGATCAACGCCGACCCGCGCGTGCTGCGCGCCATGTCGAGCCAGCTGATCGGCCAGTACGATCCGGCCATGACCCACTACATGAACGAGGTGATGGCGCTCTATCGCGGCGTGTTCCGCACCGAAAACCGCTGGACGATGCTGGTGAACGGCACCTCCCGCGCGGGGATTGAAGCCATTCTGGTCTCCGCCATTCGCCCGGGCGATAAGGTGCTGGTGCCGGTGTTTGGCCGCTTTGGTCACCTGCTGTGTGAAATTGCCCGCCGCTGCCGCGCGGAGGTGCATACCATCGAAGTACCGTGGGGCGAGGTGTTTACCCCGGACCAGGTGGAGGATGCGATTAAGCGTATTCGTCCGCGCCTGCTGCTGACCGTGCAGGGCGACACCTCCACCACCATGCTGCAGCCGCTCGCCGAGCTTGGCGCGATCTGCCGCCGCTACGACGTGCTGTTTTACACCGATGCCACCGCGTCGCTCGGCGGTAACGCGCTGGAGACCGACGCCTGGGGGCTGGATGCCGTCTCGGCCGGGATGCAGAAGTGCCTCGGCGGCCCGTCCGGCACGTCACCGATCACCCTGAGCGCGCGGATGGAAGAGGCAATCCGTCGCCGCAAGTGCGTGGAGGAGGGTATTCGCACCGACGCCCACCGCGACGGCGACGAGGAGATGATCTACTCCAACTACTTCGATCTCGGCATGGTGATGGACTACTGGGGGCCGGAGCGGCTGAACCACCACACCGAAGCGACCACCGCACTGTTTGGCGCCCGCGAATGCGCGCGGCTGATCCTGCAGGAGGGGCTGGATAACGGCATCGCGCGCCACAGGCTGCACGGCGATGCGCTGCTGAAGGGCATTCAGGCGATGGGGCTGGAGACCTTCGGCGACCTGAAGCACAAGATGAACAACGTGCTGGGCGTGGTCATCCCGCAGGGGATCAACGGCGACCTGGTGCGTAAGCTGATGCTGGAGGATTTCGGGATTGAAATCGGCACCTCGTTTGGCCCGCTGCACGGCAAAGTGTGGCGCATTGGCACCATGGGCTACAATGCGCGCAAGGACTGCGTGATGACCACCCTGAGCGCGCTGGAGTCGGTGCTGAACTACCTCAAATTCACCACCACCCAGGGGGCCGCCATGCAGGCCGCGTGGGACCACTATCGTCGCGAGACGCCGCAATGAGCCCGGCGGCAGAGCGAGTGATGGCGCGCGCCGACGCGCTGGCCGCCATCAGCGAAACCCCGGACGGCCTGACGCGGGTCTATCTCTCCACGCAGCATCTCCAGGCCAACCAGCTGGTTGGAGAGTGGATGCGCCAGGCGGGCATGACCGTCTGGCAGGACAGCGTGGGCAATATCTGTGGACGCTACGAGGGCGCGCAGGAGGGGGCGCAGGCGGTGCTGCTCGGCTCGCATCTGGACACCGTACGCAACGCCGGGCGCTACGACGGCATGCTCGGGGTGCTCACCGCCATCGAAGTGGTGGACAACCTGCACCAGCAGGGGCGGCATCTGGCGCAGGCCATCGAGATTGTCGGCTTTGGCGACGAAGAGGGCACCCGTTTTGGCATCACCCTGCTGGGCAGCCGTGGTCTGACGGGCACCTGGCCGCAGGGCTGGCTGGAGACGTGCGATGCCCAGGGCATCAGCGTGGCGCAGGCGATGGTGCAGGCGGGGCTCGATCCCACTCGCGTGGCGCTCGCGGCACGCCATCAGGAGGATTTCAGCGCCTGTCTGGAACTGCATATCGAACAGGGACCGTGTCTGGAGCAGGAAGGGCTGGCGCTGGGCGTGGTGGAAGCCATCAACGGCGCGCGCCGCCTCAACTGCCGCTTCACCGGCGAGGCCGGGCACGCCGGTACCGTGCCGATGAACCATCGTAAGGATGCTCTGGCCGCCGCCGCCGAGTGGATGGTGCTGATTGAAAACACCACCCGGCAGCAGGGCGGCAACCGGGTGGCAACGGTCGGAGAACTGCGCTGCCTGCCCGGCGCGGTCAACGTCATCCCCGGCGAGGTTGCGCTCTCGCTGGATATTCGCGGCCCGCAGGATGCCCCGCTGGACGCGCTGCTCGCTGAACTGCTGGCGCAGGCGCAGGCGATCGCCGCCCGTCGCGGGCTGAGCTTCAGCGCCGAGGAGTTTTACCGGATCGCCGCCACGCCGTGCGATGCGCGTTTGCAGCGCCTGCTGGGCGACGCGGTTGAATCGGTGCAGGGGCGCTCGTTATCTCTGCCCAGCGGCGCCGGGCATGACACCATCGCCCTGGCGGAACGCTGGCCGGTGGGGATGCTGTTTGTGCGCTGTAAGGGCGGGATAAGCCACCATCCGGCGGAATCGGTGATGGCTGAGGATGTTGCCCTGGCGATTGAGGCATTTGGGCAGGCGGTGAGAGCGCTTGGTGCGATCTGATTGTTGCCCGGCGGCGCTGCGCTTGCACGGGCCTACGGGATGGGTAGGCCGGGTAAGCGGCAGCGCCACCCGGCAAGGAATCACATCACTCCAGCCCCAGCGTATATTGCGCGATCTTAAAGTAGATAATCAGCCCGGTACCGTCGATCAGCGTCGCGATAAACGGCGCGGAGACGACCGCCGGGTCAATGCCGCAGCGCTTGAGCACCATCGGAATGACGGACGACACGATCGCGCTCCAGAGCGTAATGCACACCAGCGTCAGGCTGACGATGAGCGTAATCTCCAGCCCGATCCCCATCATCCAGGCGCGAATGCACCCGGCAATGCCGAGCGTCACGGCAATCATCAGCGAGGTGGTCATCTCTTTGCGCAGCACGCGGCCCACGTCGCGCAGATGAACTTCACCCAGCGCCATGGCGCGCACCAGGGTGGAGGTGATCTGCGTCCCGCTGTTGCCGCCCGTGCCGATCAGCAGCGGAATAAAGAACGCCAGCGCGATGGCGGACTCCAGCGCCTCTTCAAAATGCTGAATGACCGAGCTGGTGTAGGCTTCGGCGACAAACAGCAGCAGCAGCCAGACGGAGCGTTTCTTCCACAGGCTGAAGGCGCTGGTTTCCAGATAGGGCTTCTCCAGCGGCAGCGTCGCCCCCTGAAGCTGGGCATCTTCGGTGACGTCATCTTCCAGCAGATGGGCAATTTCGCGCTCGGTCAGGCAGCCGACGAGTTTGCCGTGGGTCACCACGGGCACGACATCTGCGTCGCCGTGCGCCAGCAGCCCTGCAACATCGGCACGTTCATCCTCCGGTTTGACCTGCAAAAACTGCGAAATCATCAGGCTTTTAATTGGCTGTACGGTATCTGTGGTCTGTAGCAGCTTGCGCACGGCAACCATCCCCGCAAGGCGGCCATTGTCTTCAATAAAAATATGCGACGGAATATCATCGTCTTTTAATTTTTTGAAGAATTGCTCGCGCGCCAGCGCCACGCATAATGCAATATCGAGGACGATAAAATCGGTATTCATATATTGCGCGACCGCGCTGTCATTGAATGCCAGGTTTTGGTTGTGAATAGCGTAAGACATAGTGAATTCCCTTTGAATAATAACATCTCTCAGGGGCGAGCAAGACAGGGCATGTCGAAGAGGAGATCCCCACGTCCTGGGTTCAGCACTGTACACCGTATCCCGCAAGGGAAGTTATACTGACAAAGCCTTGATTCGACAGTGCCTGTTTTACCCTGTGCCGGTTCTCTCGAACCTACCAGAGCGATAACGTGTATTTGTACAGGAGCCTCGCCATAACGAGATCGTTGTAAAACGAGATGGATAATACGCCTGTTTAAATTTAGCGCTCAGAAAATTAAATAATGTTTAAGAACGGTTTAGATAAATCTTATTAATAAAATGTTGAGGGTTTATTTAAGGTTATTCATTTTAAATGGAGAATTAAATAATTAACGGGGGAGAGGAAAATGGCGTGGCTTGATAATCTGCTGAATCATTTTGCGCTGTATCCGGCACATCTGTTCGCGCTGTTATTCGTGATGGCGCTGAGCAAGTCCACGGTGCTGATCTCCTCCGTGCTGCCGCCCGCCTCGGTGATGCTGCTGGCGGGCATTACCGTCAGCCAGGGGAACATGCACCCGGCGCTGGCGTGGCTGGCCGTGGTGATGGGGGCGACGGCAGGTTCGATGCTGAATTACCATATCGGCCAGCTGATGGGGCACACCCGGCTGGTCACGCGCTTCACGGCGAAGCATGCCGCTACGTTTTTACGGGTCCAGCATCAGCTACAAAAGAACGGCGTCATCGCCCTGTTTACGTCGCGCTTTCTGGCGGTGTTGCGTTATGTCGTGCCGCTGGCGGCGGGTATGCTCAGGCTGAACGCCGTCAAAGTCTACGCCGTCAGCCTGCTTTCCGCCTGCGCGTGGGCGGCGCTGTATGTCGGCGCGGTCACCGGCATCAGCGCCTTTTGAATTACAGACTTCCCATGCCGCCGTCCACCAGCAGCTCCGTTCCCACCGTGTAGCTCGACTCGTCGGAGGCCAGATAGAGCGCGGCTTTTGCCAGCTCCGTCGTCGAGCCCATTCTGCCGAGCGGCACCAGCTTGATGATTTCCGCCATCATCGCGTTAAGCGCCTCGTCGCTTAAGCCCGTTTTCGTAAACGCCGGGGTCTCCACCGGACCGGGGCTCAGGCCGTTGACGCGGATCCCGCGCGGCAGCAGCTCCGCCGACAGCGTGCGCGCCAGCGACAGCAGGGCGGCCTTGCTCGCGGCATACACGCTGCTGGTGGGCAGGCCGATGCGCGCGCTCACGGAGCCGCAGAGGATTATCGAGGACGGGTTGTTCAGCAGCGGCAGCAGCGCCTGGATTAAAAAGAACGGCCCCTTCAGGTTGATGTTCATCAGACGGTCCCAGGCCTCTTCCTGCCAGGCTTCCAGCGGCGCGTGCGTCACGTCGCCGGCGTTGAGAAACACCGCGTCCAGGCGCGGCCAGCGGGCGGCGAGGGTTTCCGCCAGCGCTTTTTGCGAGGTGATATCGCCCGCATCGGTCGGGATCACCCAGGCCTTATCGCCCAGAATGCGCTCAGCTTCGGCGAGGGTGTCCGGGTTGCGTCCGGTCACGGCGACGCGGGCGCCTTCGGCGATAAACGCCTGCGCGGTGGCAAGACCGATGCCGCTGGTGCCGCCGGTAATCAACGTATACTTATCGGTTAAACGACCCATGTTCTTCTCCTGAAATGTCACTGGAGAAAGCACTATAGAAACGTTAGTATCGAAAGGAAACCAGGTACCAAATGGATACTAACGAGGCAAGAGGTGTGCTATGGCAGAAATGCTGGGTGAGTGCTGTGAAAAAAAATCTGAGGCCTATACCTGCCCGATGACGCAGTTTGTCAACCTGATTTCCGGCAAATGGGCAATCCCGATCCTTTATCGTCTTATTGTGATTAACACGCCTGTCCGCTTTGGCGATCTGCTGCGGGCGGCTGCACCCATCACCCAGAAAGAGCTGACGAAGCAGCTGCGCCTGTTTGAGCAGCGCGGGCTGGTGACGCGGACGGTCTACCCGGAGATCCCGCCGCGCGTGGAGTATCAGATAACCGAGCTGGGGTTAACCCTGCAGGATGCACTCTCACCGCTGGCCGCCTGGATGAGCGAGTACGGCGACCAGCTGGAGCGTTAGGCTACTGCTTTACGTAGCGCGGAGCCGGGATGCCGGTGCGCGCGCTGTTAAACAGCTCGAGGCGTGCCGCTTCGTAGCGGTCCCACAGGCTGACGTCATGCATCGGCGGGATGGTGATCGGTTCGCCCTGATCCAGACCCGCCAGCGACGCATCCACCATATCGTCGGTGGTCATCACCGATCCTTCCGGCAGATCGTTCACCGTGACGCCAGAATGGCTCCAGATCTCCGTCGCGGTCGCGGCGGGCAGCACGGCCTGAATGCGCACGTTGCTGTCGGCAAATTCTTCCTGCAGTCCGCGGGTAAAGCTCAGTACCCAGGCCTTGGTGGCGCTGTAGAGCGCGCTGCCCGCACGGACATGGAGCGATAACACCGAGGCGATATTGATCAGCGTGCCGCGATTGTTCCGCGCCAGTCGCGGGAGAATGGCGTAGGTCAGCCGCATCAGCGCCGTGGTGTTGAGGGTATTGATGGCCTGATGCTGCGCCACCTCGCCCGCGAGGAACGGCGCCATCTGCGCGGTGCCCGCGTTGTTAACCAGCGTATCAATGGCGGTATTGCTGCGCAGTTCCTCTTCCACCGCCCGGATCCCGGCTTCATCGGTGAGATCGGCCACCAGAATATCGACGGCCACGCCGTAGCGCGCGCGCAGGTCGGCGGCGAGGGTTTTCAGGCGATCCTCGCGGCGGGCGACCAGGACCAGGTTGGCACCGCGCGCGGCAAGGCGATCGGCATAGACGGCACCGATCCCGGAAGAGGCACCCGTGATCAGGGCGGTGGTGATTTGCGTAGTCATAATGCATTACCTCAGGCAAAGTGGGTTATTTGGTTTCAATATGAAACTGAATTAACTCTCTGTCATTTGGTTTTATAATGCAACCACATTGGCGAGATTTTTTTGCTTTTGCCTGGCGGGTGAGCTCAGGAGGGGAGTTTGGCCACGATCTCTTCAGGCGTCAGTTCGCGCCCGTCGTCGGCGATAAGCATCAGTTTTCGCAGCGGTTTGCGCTGTTCGCTATCGACGAGAACGGTGCCGCATTCGTTTTCCGCGAACAAAAATTCATTGCCCCACTGGGACAAGGCAACCAGCACGGTTTGCAGGGCGCGTCCCTTGTCGGTCAGGACATATTCCTGCCAGGCGCTGCCGTCGGAGGCGGGCTGAAGCCGGAGGATGCCTTCGTCCACCAGCAGCTTGAGCCGCGTGGTCAGCATGTTTTTCGCGATACCGAGGCTTTTCTGAAACTCGCCGAAGCGTTTAATACCGCGAAGCGCGTCTCGAACGATCAGCAGCGACCACCAGTCGCCGATGATATCCAGTGAACGGGCAACGGGGCAGGTGCTCTCTTCAAGGCGGGTACGTTTCACAGCGAATTCTCCGGTGGGGTGTGGTTTTATTATAAAACTAATTGGCACACTCCGTAAGCACGTTAATCATCAGTTTGAGAAATGCTTCCCGGAAAATTGTGACGAACCTGTCACACTGAACGCGACATTTTAAAACGAGTGAGGAATTAGGGATGAGAAAAGCACTACTCGCGCTGGCAGTCGCCGGTTCCATTTCAGCAACGTTTGGCGTACAGGCGCAAGAGACGCCGGAAGGGTATCAACTGGAGCAAGTTTTAATCATGAGCCGTCACAACCTGCGCGCGCCGCTGGCCAATAACGGCAGCGTGCTGGAGCAGTCCACGCCGAAGCAGTGGCCGGAGTGGGAGGTGCCGGGCGGCCAGCTCACCACCAAAGGTGGCGTGCTGGAGGTCTATATGGGGCACTACATGCGCGAGTGGCTGGCGCAGCAGGGGATGGTGAAGACGGGAGAATGTCCACCGGCGGATAGCGTTTATGCTTACGCCAACAGCCTGCAGCGCACCGTCGCCACCGCGCAGTTCTTCATTACCGGCGCGTTCCCGGGCTGCGATGTGCCCGTGCACCACCAGGAAAAAATGGGCACCATGGACCCGACATTCAATCCGGTGATTACCGATAACTCGCCGGAATTCCGCGAAAAAGCGCTCAAGGCGATGGAGTCCGAGCGGCAGAAAATGCAGCTTGGTGAAAGCTACAAGCTGCTGGAGCAGATGACCAACTACGCCGACTCGCCGTCCTGCAAAGAGAAAAAAGTCTGCTCGCTGGCGGACGCGAAAGATACCTTCAGCGCCGACTATGAAAAAGAGCCTGGCGTATCCGGGCCGCTGAAGGTGGGCAACTCGCTGGTGGACGCGTTCACGCTGCAGTATTACGAAGGCTTCCCGGCCGACCAGGTCGCCTGGGGCGAAATCAAAACCGACCAGCAGTGGCGCGTGCTGTCGAAGCTGAAAAACGGCTATCAGGACTCGCTGTTTACCTCTACCGAGGTGGCGCAAAACGTGGCGAAACCGCTGGTGAAGTATATCGATAAAACGCTGGTCACCGAGCAGGCGAAAGCGCCAAAGATCACCCTGCTGGTGGGGCATGATTCGAACATTGCTTCCCTGCTCACCGCCCTCGATTTCAAACCGTACCAGCTGCACGACCAGCAGGAGCGCACCCCGATTGGCGGCAAGATTGTCTTCCAGCGCTGGCATGACAAAAATGCCAACCAGGAGCTGATGAAAATTGAGTATGTCTATCAGAGCTCAGAGCAGCTGCGCAACGCCAGCGTGCTGTCGCTGCAGTCTCCGGCGCAGCGCGTGACGCTGGAGCTGAAGGGCTGCCCGGTGGATGCGAACGGCTTCTGTCCTGTCGATAAATTCAATGCGGTGATGAATAACGCGGCGAAGTAAGAGAGAACCCCCCGCGTGATGGCGGGGGGAAACGCTTAAACGTTTTTACGTTCGATGGTTTGCTCACCCCAGAAGAGCGAGTCTTTGTCCGTTTTTTCGAAGGCGCGCACCAGCACTTCATCGTTGCCTTCTTCCCAAATCTGCTCGGCCAGCTTTTCATCGTATTTCGCGACTTCAAAGATAGCTTCGGCAATCTCCGGAGAGGTGTTGCGTAAACTTGCCCATTCGCCCACGTGGTGAGCTTTGGATTCTTGAGTTGGCATGCTTGTCCTCCTGTTGGGTGTTAGCCGTTGAGTTTTTTGGCCAGACCCGCGACGTATTCACCCTGATAGCGGGCGATAGACAGTTCTTCATTGCTTGGCTGGCGTGAACCATCCCCACCGGCAATGGTGGTTGCACCATACGGCGTACCGCCGCGCACCTGGGAAATATCAAACAGCTCCTGCGCGCCGTAGCCAATTGGCACAATCACCATCCCGTGATGAGCAAGGGTAGTCCAGGTTGAGGTAATCGTCTGCTCCTGACCGCCGCCGGTCCCGGTAGAGCTGAATACGCTGGCGAGTTTGCCGTAGAGCGCCCCGGATGCCCAAAGTCCGCCGGTTTGATCGAGGAAGGTGCGCATCTGGCCTGACATATTGCCGAAGCGGGTTGGGGTGCCGAAGATAATGGCATCATAATCCGCCAGCTCCTGCGGGGTGGCGACCGGGGCGTTTTGTGTTTTTCCCCCGGCTTTCGCGAAGGCTTCCGCCTGCATGGTTTCCGGTACGCGTTTCACCACAACCTCAACGCCGTCAACCCTGTTTGCACCTTCTGCTACCGCGTGAGCCATGGTTTCAATGTGTCCATACATGGAATAATAGAGCACCAGAACTTTTGCCATTTTGCTTCACTCCTCGTTGGTTTCTCTGACAGCGGATCGCTGCGCTCTTTTAAAGATATGTCATCACAGCCAGACTGCAAAAATGAACGCCATTTATTTGATTTATAACAACATGAGGAGAAAAATGGCTTTGTAGCAAAATGATACAACTTTCCCGGTGCGGATTTTTAAAATGATAAGAAAGGCTTATGAATTACCGCCGCGTCATCTCACCCGAAAGACTGAGATCATGTTGCAGGATATTACCTTCGGCTTGCCGGATAACCTCATTCCACTAAGCTTAGTTTCACGCGGCACAGATAAAGGCGTTGTCTTTGAGCCGCGAGGTGAAAGAATCCTCTTTTACTGAATGCAATATGATGTCTAATGTTTCACACTCTGGAGGTTAGAGATGGCAAACCATCGTGGTGGTTCAGGTAATTTCGCAGAAGACCGTGAAAGAGCATCAGAAGCAGGCCGTAAAGGTGGCCAGCATAGCGGGGGGAATTTTAAAAATGACCCTCAGCGCGCATCTGAGGCTGGCAAGAAAGGGGGGAAAAACAGCCATGGCGGTAATAAGTAATTCGCCGGGTTGACTCCCTGCCGCCGGGTTTCCCCCGGCGGTTTTTTTTATTTCTGCAACATTGAACTGTAACCAAAGGCAACGCACACTACAGAATTGTTCTCATTTCCTGGTGCCGCATGTCTGTCTCACGCTTTAAATTCTCCGTAAAACCACAGGAAGCCATCCTCATTCTCATCACCATGTTTTGGGGCGGGACGTTTCTGGCCGTTCAGTACGCGGTGACCCTCAGCGATCCGTTCTTCTTTGTCGGCCTTCGCTTTGCGACGGCGGCGTTAGCCGTGGGGCTAATATCCCTTAAAACGCTGCGGGGTCTGACGCTGAAAGAGCTTAAGGCGGGCGTGGCGATTGGGGTGGCGATAGCCATGGGCTACAGCCTGCAGACGTGGGGATTGCAGACCATCTCCAGCAGCAAATCCGCGTTTATCACTGCCATGTATGTGCCGCTGGTGCCGCTACTGCAATGGCTGTGCCTGGGGCGGCTGCCGGGTCTGATGTCCTGTATTGGCATCGTGCTGGCGTTTATCGGTCTGATCTTACTGGCCGGGCCGGAAAACAATCTTCTGGCGCTGGGGCCGGGCGAGATCATTACCCTGATTGGGGCGATTGCCATTGCGGCGGAGATTATTCTCATCAGCGCGTGGGCGGGCAAGGTCGACGTCAAACGGGTGACGGTGGTGCAGCTCGCCACGGCCTCGCTGGTGGCCTTTGCGACGATGGTGCCGGCAGGGGAGTCCGTGCCGCCGATGTCCACGGGCCTGGTCGTGGTGGCGCTGGGGCTGGGGATTTTCAGCGCCATTATCCAGGTCACCATGAACTGGGCGCAGCGCAGCGTATCGCCAACGCGAGCAACGGTCATCTACACCGGCGAGCCGGTCTGGGCAGGGATTTTTGGGCGACTCGCCGGGGAACGTCTGCCGCTGCTGGCCCTGGTGGGCGCGGCGTTTATTGTCGCCGGGGTGCTGGTGAGCGAGTTGAAGCTCAGAAAGCGTCGGAACCCGGTGAGCGACATGACTGCTGAAGAAGGTTTAGATTGAAAAAATAGACGGGTTTATCTACGATGTGTACGGATAAATACCGTACACGGTGAAGTAAACCATGCCAGCACTGAAAAAACAGCGTATCGATCTTCGCTTAACGGACGAAGACAAAACAATGATTGAAGAAGCGGCAGCGATGACGAATCAAACGATCACCCAGTTTATGGTGAACAGTGCGTCAGAGCGGGCAGCGGAAGTCATCGAGCAGCACCGCCGTCTCGTATTAAACGAAGCATCCTGGAATGCGGTGATGGATGCCATCGACAATCCACCAGAGCCAAATGAACGCCTGAAGCGAGCGGCGAAACGTCTTCGAAACATGGAGTGAAGCGTCGTGGACAATCTCACGATCGAAATGTTTTCAGAGGGAAAAGACTATGATTTCAGGGACTTCGATTGTGGTGAACCCTCGCTAAATGTCTTCCTCACAGAACATCTGGTGCGTCAGCACAATGGGCGTATTTTACGAGGCTATTTGCTTAAAGATCGCGATGGTCCGCGAGTCCTGGGCTATTACACGTTGTCTGGTAGTTGCTTTGAAAAAGCGATGCTGCCTTCTAAGACTCAGCAGCGTCGGATCCCTTATAGCAACGTACCGAGCGTAACGCTGGGACGTCTGGCGATACATAAAGACTTACAGGGGCTGGAGTGGGGAACGACGCTCGTCACGCATGCCATGCGGGTTGTCTATCTGGCATCGCAGGCGGTGGGCGTACACGGAATATTTGTTGATGCACTCAACGACCAGGCAAAACAATTTTATCTGAAGCAGGGCTTTATTCCGCTGACGGGTGAAAACAGCCATTCTCTTTTCTTTCCTACAAAATCTATCGAACGACTGTTTTAGCAGGTGTGATTGCCTGACATAAAGGTGTTCTTAGCGAACATAAAGGTCGGGTAAGGCGTCGCCGTCACCCGACATTGAGATTTCACGACTCCTGACGCACCACCTCGCCCTGCGGCGCAGCGGCCATCCGGCGGCTCAGCAGGGCGTTAAGCAGGATCGCGCCGAAGGTCGCCGTGCCAATCCCGCCGATCGTAAACCCGCCCAGCGTCAGGGCAAAATCGCCCGCGCCCAGCACCAGCGTGACCGCCACCATAATCAGGTTGCCATTCTGACTAAGGTCGACGCGATGCTGCACCCAGATGCGCGCCCCGGCCACGGCGATCAGCCCAAACACCACGATTGATGCCCCGCCGATGACCGGTGACGGAATGGTATGGATCAGCGCGCCGAATTTCGGCGAGAAGCCGAGCAGCATCGCCATCACCGCCGCCGCCACGAAGACCAGCGTCGAATAGACTTTGGTCACCGCCATCACGCCGATATTCTCGGCATAGGTGGTAACGCCGCTGCCGCCCACGGAACCGGAGAGCATGGTCGCCAGCCCGTCGCCGACGAACGCGCGGCCCATGTACGGGTCCATGCTGCGTCCGGTCATTCCCGCGACCGCCTTCAGGTGGCCCAGATTTTCCGCCACCAGGATAACTGCGACGGGGGCGATAAGCATCATCGCCTGGGTGTTAAAGGTGGGGGAGGTGATCTGCGGCAGGCCGAACCAGGCGGCCTGATGCAGCAGCGTAAAATCAACCGGCTTGCCGAGACCAAAAACGTTCGCCAGCAGGGCATATACCAGACAGGCGACAATCAACCCGACCAGGATCAGCAGCCGCTGGATCATGCCCCGCGTAAAGACCGCCACCAGACCGATGCACAGCACGGTCACGACGGCCATCCAGCTTTCAAAGGGCGAGCCGGAGACGCTTTTCACCGCAATCGGCGCAAGGTTCAGACCGATCGCCATTACTACCGCGCCGGTGACGACGGGGGGCATCATGCGTTCGATCCAGCGCGTGCCGATCTTCATCACCACCAGACCAATCAGGGTATACACCAGACCGCAGGCGATGATGCCGCCGAGGGCCACGCTCAGGTTGGGGTTGATTCCCTGGCCGTTAAACCCGGTGGTGGCGATCACCACGCCGACAAAGGCGGCGCTGGATCCCAGATAGCTGGGCACGCGCCCGCCGGTGACAAAAAAGAACAGCAGGGTGCCGATACCGGACATCAGAATCGAGAGGTTGGGATCGAGTCCCATCAGCATCGGCATTAGCACCGTGGCGCCAAACATGGCGACCGCGTGCTGGACGCCCATCACCATCGTCTGCCCGAGCGGGAGGCGTTCATCCGGCGCGACCACGCCAGCTTCTGTGGAGGTCGATTTCAACTGCCAGTGGGGAAATCCGAACATGGTCTGTCTCCTTAGAGCGCCTTAACAGGCGGGTCGCATTAGCGCGTGGTAGCCGCGGTCAAACCACACCAGCCCTTGCGGCGCCGGGTGGCGAATAATCGAAACGATGTCGCAGAACAAAATGTCATGGGTGCCGACGCTCACCACCTGGCTGATGCGGCAGTCAAACGAGGCCAGCGCATCCTCCAGACGCGGACATCCGGTGTCGCCCGTCTGCCAGCGGGCGGCGGCGAAGCGTTCTTCCATTGGCGTTTTGCCGCCAAACAGGTTTGAGAGCGGCTCCTGTCCGGCGCTGAGGGTATTCACGCAAAGGGTGCGGTTTTCGCTGAACGTCGGCCAGACGGACGCGCCGCGGTTCAGGCACACCAGCAGGGTGGGCGGTGAATCCGTAACGCTGCACACCGCGCTGGCGGTGAAGCCTGCCAGCCCCGCCGGGCCGTCGGTGGTGATGATGTTCACCGCCGCGCCAACGCAGGCCATGGCGTCGCGAAAGGTTTGCTTATCCGGTGTCGTCATGTTCGCTCCTTACGCCAGCCCGCAGGCATCGTCGAAGGTCAGGCGCGGCAGGCGCCCGTAAAGTTTGCCCGGGTCGCCGTAGCCAATGTTGATCAGCAGATTGCTTTTAAGCGTCGTGCCGGTGAAAAAGGCCTCGTCGACCTTTTGGCGGTCAAAGCCCGACATCGGGCCGGTGTCCAGCCCCAGCGCGCGACAGGCGAAAATCATGTAGGCGGCCTGCAGCGAGCTGTTGCGAAAGGCGGTTTCTTCCGCCAGCGCGGGGCTTGCGGTAAACCAGCTTCTGGCATCGCCGTGCGGGAACAGTTCAGGCAGGCGCTCGTAGAATTCACTGTCCCAGGCGACAATCGCCGTGACCGGGGCGGTGAGCGTTTTCTCCAGGTTGCCGCTGGAGAGCGCCGGGCGCAGCTTCTCTTTTCCCTCCGCGCTTCGCACAAACACAATGCGCGCAGGGGAGCAGTTGGCCGAGGTTGGCCCCCATTTCATCAGGTCGTAGATTTCGCGCAGCGTCTCGTCGCTGACGGCAATATCCTGCCAGCCGTTATGGGTGCGGGCGCCGGTGAACAGCGTTTCCAGCGCGGTGGGATTAATGGCTTCGCTCATTACAGCTCCTTATAAAGCGGGTTCATGACTGTGCAGCAGGCTGGCCAGCCCGTTAAGCAGCAGGGTGTTAAAGGTGTCCGGCTCGGTGACGTTGCAGGCATGGCCGCCCTGACGCATCACCGCGCTGTGGCTGTGCGGGATGGCCGCCTGCAGCTCAGACGAGCAGACAGAGGGCACCAGCATGTCGTCGGCGGAACAAATGATCTGGACCGGGCAGCGGATGCGCGCGGCGTGGCGGCTGAAGTCGGCCTTTTTCAGGGCGCTGAGCCGGTGCAGCAGGTTGGCTTTTCCCTGAAAGTGGGCCAGCGCCAGCGCTTCTTCGGCCTCCAGACGGGGGGCGCGAGCGGCCATCCAGTCTGCCGGGTAGAGAAACAGCGGCTGCGCCTCAACCCATGCCTGCGGGCCGCCGTAATGCAGCAGGCGCTCGCGGATCTGAAAGCAGCGGCGGGTATGCGCGCTGAGGGTCAACCAGCCGTTGACGCATACCAGCGCGGTGAGGGCGTCGGGGTGGTCGAGGGCCAGCTGCAGGCCGACCAGTGCCCCCAGCGCATGGCCGACGACGCTGTAGCGGGCAATCCCGGCCTCAGCCAGCGCCTGGGCCAGTTCGTCCGCCATCTGTGCCAGGCTGTATCCTTCCGGCAGGGCGTCGGGGTTAGTGCCCGTTCCGCGCTGGTCATAGCACACCACCTGATACTCGGGTTCCAGCGCGGCCAGCTGGGGCAGCCAGTAGCTGCCGCTGCCGCCGAGACCGGCAATAAGGACCACCACGGGCGCACCCTCATACGGGGGCGGTGAGACGGAGAGTTTCATGGCCGCCTCACTTCGCGATGTGCGCAACGGTGGCGATCTCAACCAGCGCGTCTGGCTTCACCAGCCCGCACTGAATGCAGAACCGGGCCGGCTTATCGCCGGGGAAGAACTCCGCGTAGATTTCATTAATCGCGGCGTAGTTTTTCCAGTCGGTGATAAAGATGCTGTTGAAGGTCACATCCTCCATCGTGCCACCCGCCGTTTCGATCACGGTTTTGATCGTCTCCAGCACGTGGCGGGTTTGCGCCTTTGGGTCGTTGATAAACACCACGTTGTTGTCTTTATCAAACGGCAGCGTGCCGGAGACATACACCACGCCGTCGGCGAGCCTGCCGGGGACAAACGGGGCGATGGGCGTGCTGGTGCCCGGCGGGATGATTACGGATTTCGGCATCGTGTGTTTCCTCAGGCGATACGGGCGAGCGGAGGAGTCAGGGCGTCGCAGAACTCCGCAACGTTACTGACCCAGCCAAAAAAGGTTTCGATATTGAACAGGGCCGCCTTCTGGGCGAAATCCGGCCCGGCCTGATGGGTCGCGTCTTCCAGCACCACGCCGAAATACTCGAGGAAAAAGCCGTCGCGCAGGGTCGACTCCACGCAGACGTTGGTGGCAATGCCGGTGAAGACCAGGTGGCGAATGCCCCGGCTGCGCAGCAGGCTGTCGAGCGGCGTGTTGAAAAAGCCGCTGTAGCGCGGTTTCGGCAGGACGATATCACCCGCCTGCGGGACCAGCTCATCCACCAGCTGATAATCCCAGCCACCCTTCGCCAGCAGCTTGCCCTGCAGTTCGGGCCGTTTACGCATGGTTTTCAGGGCGTTCGACTTGTGGAAGTTCGGTGAACCGGGGCCACCGGCCTCAACGTACTGGTCATCCCAGCCGTTCTGGAACCATATGATAAGCATGCCCGCGGCGCGCGCCGCGGCGACGGCGGTTTTGATGTTCGCGATCACCGGCCGGGTGGCGGAGACGTCGAACCCCGCCAGATCCAGATAACCGCCCTGGCTGGCGTAGGCGTTTTGCATGTCCACCACGATCAGTGCGCTCTGCTTCGGCGCAAAGGTGATGGCTTCCGGGCGTGCGTTAAGGGTTGTCATTACGCTACCTCCTTCGTGACGGCAGGGATGTGGGCGCGGCACTGCATCAGCGGCTGGATGCGCTCGCCGAAGGTTTCCACGCCGGTGAGGAAGTCATCAAAGGTCAGCAGGACGCCTTCCGCCCCGGGAACGGCTGCCACTTCGTCCAGCATCCTGGCGACGCTGGCGTACGAGCCGACCAGCGTGCCCATGTTGATATTGATCGCGGAGGTCGGGTCGGCCATCTGGCGAACGTTGGTATCCGCCCCGGAGCGGGTGTCCTTCTGGCTCTGCTCGGTGAGCCAGCTCAGGGCCTCCTCGTCGGCGCCGTCCTTATAGCGCTGCCATTTGGCGCGTGCGGCCTCGTCGGTTTCGTCGGCAATGACCATAAACAGCACGTAGGAGCCCACGTCGCGCCCGGTTTTGTCGGCGGCTTCTTTCATGCGCGCGGCGGTCGGGGCGAAGGCGGCAGGCGTGTTAACCCCTTTACCGAAGCAGAAGTTGAAGTCGGCGTATTTCGCCGAGAATTCCATTCCCGCGTCGCTCTGCCCGGCGCAAATCACCTTCATCGGCACCGACGGCTGCGGGCTGACGCGGCAGTCGTTCATGGTGAAGAAGTCGCCCTTGAAATCGCTTTTGCCGGTACCCCACAGGTCGCGGAGCACCTGCACGTACTCGGTCAGGTAGTCGTAGCGGCGAGAGAAGTAATCGTCGCCCGGCCAGAGACCCATCTGCTCGTACTCCGGTTTTTGCCAGCCGGTAACCAGGTTGACGCCAAAGCGTCCGCCGGAGATGGAGTCGATGGTGGAGGCCATGCGCGCCACGATCGCCGGGGGCAGGGTGAGGGTGGCTGCGGTGGCGTAGATCTGGATCCGCGAGGTGACCGCGGCCAGCCCGGCCATCAGGGTGAAGGACTCTAGGTTGTGATCCCAGAATTCGGTTTTGCCGCCGAAGCCGCGCAGCTTGATCATCGAAAGCGCAAAGTCGAAATGGTAGTGCTCCGCTTTCTGCACGATGGCTTTATTCAGCTCAAAGGTCGGCATGTATTGCGGTGCAGTGGTCGAGATAAGCCAGCCGTTGTTGCCGATGGGTACAAATACGCCAATTTTCATCACGAACCTCTCTTCATTACGTCGCAGGTGTAACGGTGTTTTTGCAAAGGCAGTGCCAGTTTAGAAAATGGCAGTGTTATTAATGTGTTAATCAGAGGTTGGTGGTTTGATACGATTAAATGTGGACTAACTGGTCAAAAACATTGCACAGAAAACAGGCATTCATGCGCGATCGGAGTGCAGGATGTCGTGGCGAGACGGGGGTTTTGCTATGCTGAGGGCAACGCAGAATAAGGAGAGCGGGAATGACACAAGGCGCAGTGAAAACACCAGGTAAACGTTCGCAGGCGGTGAGCGCCAAGAAGCAGGCGATCCTCAGCGCGGCCCTGGAGACCTTTTCGCAGTTTGGCATTCACGGCACGCGCCTGGAGCAGGTGGCGGAGCAGTCCGGGGTGTCTAAAACCAATCTGCTCTACTATTACCCGTCGAAAGAGGCGCTGTATGTTGCGGTGATGCAGCAGATCCTCGATATCTGGCTGGCGCCGCTGAAAGCGTTCCGCGAGGAGCTGGCCCCGCTGGTGGCGATCAAAGAGTACATACGCCTGAAGCTGGAGGTGTCGCGCGATTACCCGCAGGCATCACGGCTGTTTTGTCTTGAGATGCTGCAGGGGGCGCCGCTGTTGCAGGCGGAGCTGACCGGAGATTTAAAACAGCTGGTGGACGATAAGTCGGCCATTATTGCCGGATGGGTGGCCAGCGGAAAGCTGGCTCCGGTCGATCCGCATCATCTGATCTTTATGATTTGGGCCTCCACCCAGCATTACGCTGACTTTGCGGCCCAGGTCGAGGCGGTGACCGGTAAAACGCTCCAGGACGAAGCGTTTTTCCACAGCACCCTGGAGAACGTGCAGCGGATGATTATCGAAGGGATCCGCTTGCGCTAGTTCCCCGGTGGGAGAGGGCAGCTTAAATCGCCCTCTTCACACTGCATCAGCGAGGCCAGAAACGCCTCGCGCTCCACGGTTTTCTCCGCCAGGCACTGATTCACGATCATCGGCTGAACGCTGCCGCCTTCCGTCCCCGAACCGATAAACGCACAGTCCGTGTCGCGCAGGGCAATCCAGGCCTGCTGCGCCTTTTTCAGCAGCTCGCGCTGAGGGGCTTCCGCACGCTTGACGGCGGCCTGATAGGTCTGGTTGAGCTTTTTGTCGGCAGCCTGGTACTGCTGCACGCTACAGGTATTCAGTTCAACCTGGGTGGTCGCTTTGTCGCACTCGTCGGCCAGCGCGCTGGCGCTCAGCAGCAGCGCTGCGCCTGCGAGAAATACTCTTTTCATCATCCCCTCCGTGTAAAAAAGCCGGATGCGCTGCGCTTATCCGGCCTACGGTTGTTTTGTAGCCCCGGTAAGCGTAGCGCCACCGGGGAAAGTTTACACGATTAACCGATGGTCATCAGGCTGGCGTTACCGCCCGCTGCAGCGGTGTTGACGCTGAGCGAGCGCTCCACGTACAGGCGTTCCAGCAGCAGGTTGGTTTCGCCGCGCGCGAAGCCCTGCACCGAAACAATCGCCCCGCTGCGGGCCGCAACCTGCTCGCAGAGCTCGCGCAGCTGGTCAGAATCACCGTGGTAAATGACGGCATCGAACGGCTGCGTCAGGAGCGCATCGGCTTTCGCGAAGTGAATGCGGGCCGAGACCGCTTTCGGCAGCTGTTTGGCCAGGTCGCGATGCAGCGCATCGTCCGGCCACAGCACTTCACACCCGGTGGCCATCGCGGCGGCCAGCTGTACCAGCGCGTCCTGCTCGTTATCCGCCACGCACAGAACGCGCTCGCGCGGCATCAGCGTCCAGGTATTGCGCTCGCCGGTCGGCCCCGGCAGCAGACGCTGCGTACCGGCCTGTGCCAGCTCGCCGTACTGCTGCGCAATCGCACGCAGCTCTGGACGATTATCAGCCCACTTAATCAGCGCGTCCAGCGGCTGGGTCAGCACGGTTTTCAGCTGCGCATCCACCGGATACTCCGCATCCTGACGCGCCAGGGTAACGCCCAGCGCGTTCTCAGGACGGTTCGCCAGCAGACGGTACAGGTAGAGCGGACCACCCGCTTTCGGGCCGGTGCCGGAGAGGCCTTCACCGCCGAACGGCTGCACGCCCACGACCGCGCCAACCATGTTGCGGTTGACGTACAGGTTGCCCACTTTGGCGCTGCCGGTCACCTGCGCGATGGTCTCGTCGATACGGGTATGCACGCCGAGCGTCAGGCCATAGCCGGAGGCGTTGATCTGCTCAACCAGCTCGTTGAGGTTGTTACGGTTGTAGCGCACCACGTGCAGCACCGGACCGAAGACCTCTTTTTTCAGCTCGTCGAAGCTTGCCAGCTCGATAAGCGTAGGCGGCACAAAGGTGCCGGAACGCCACTCGCGGGCGTCTTCGCTGTTGTCTCGCACCGCCTGGAACACCGGACGGCCTTTCGCGCGCATGGCCTGAATGTGGTTTTCAATATTGGCTTTGGCTTCCGCATCGATCACCGGCCCGATGTCGGTGGTGAGACGGCCCGGGTTGCCCATGCGGCATTCGGCCATCGCGCCGCGCAGCATTTTCAGGGTGTGGTCCGCCACGTCATCCTGCAGGCACAGCACGCGCAGGGCGGAGCAGCGCTGACCGGCGCTGTCGAAGGCGGAGGCCAGAACGTCAACTACCACCTGCTCGGTGAGGGCAGAGGAGTCGACGATCATGGCGTTCATGCCGCCGGTTTCCGCAATGAGCGGCGTAGGACGACCCTGCGCATCCAGACGGGTGGCAATATTGCGCTGCAGCAGCGAGGCCACTTCGGTCGAACCGGTAAACATCACGCCGCGCACGCGGTTATCGGAGGTCAGTTTGGCGCCCACGGTTTCACCGCGGCCCGGCAGCAGCTGGACCACGCCCGCCGGTACGCCTGCCTCCAGAAGAATGTTGATGCCCTGTGCGGCAATCAGCGGGGTCTGCTCCGCCGGTTTTGCCAGCACGCTGTTGCCTGCGGCCAGGGCAGCGGCAATCTGGCCGGTGAAGATCGCCAGCGGGAAGTTCCACGGGCTGATACAGACGACCGGGCCGAGCGGACGGTGGGTTTCGTTGTCGAAATCATCGCGCACCTGACCGGCGTAGTAGTGCAGGAAGTCGACCGCCTCGCGCACTTCGGCGATGGCGTTGCTGAAGGTTTTACCCGCTTCGCGCACCAGAATGCCGATGAGCGACTGCATCTGGTCTTCCATCAGCACCGCCGCGCGTTCCAGAATGGCGGCACGCTCCTGCGGCGGGGTGGCGAACCAGATAGGGGCGTTATTCACCGCGCTGTCCAGCGCCTGATCCACCTCCGCTTCGGTGGCTTCACGCACGTAGCCGACGATATCTTTTGGCTCCGCCGGGTTGATGACCGGCTGCATGTCGCCGTCAGCAACGGGCTGCTCCAGCATCGGTTTGGCCTGCCACTTCTGCAGCGCGCTGTTGAGCAGGGCAGAGGAGAGGGACGCCAGACGGTGTTCGTTGGCGAGATCCAGCCCCGCCGAGTTGACGCGCCCCTTGCCGTACAGCTCGCGCGGCAGGGCAATCTTCGGATGCGGCAGGCCAATCTGGCCTTCCTGCGCCGCCATCTTCTCAACGGCCTGCACCGGATCGGCGACCAGCTCGTCGAGCGGCAGGGTGGTGTCGGCGATGCGGTTAACGAAGGAGGTGTTCGCGCCGTTTTCCAGCAGGCGACGCACCAGATATGCCAGCAGGGTTTCGTGGGTACCTACCGGGGCGTAAATGCGGCACGGGCGGTTAAGCTTGCCGTCCGCCACTTTACCGGTCACCTGCTCGTACAGCGGTTCACCCATGCCGTGCAGGCACTGGAATTCGTACTGGCCCGGGTAGTAGTTCTGCCCGGCCAGGCTGTAAATGGCCGCCAGGGTGTGGGCGTTGTGGGTGGCGAACTGCGGATAGATCAGGTTCGGCACGCCGAGCAGCTTTTTCGCGCAGGCGAGGTAAGAGACGTCGGTATAGACCTTGCGGGTGTAGACCGGATAGCCTTCCAGCCCTTCCATCTGGGCGCGTTTGATTTCGCTGTCCCAGTAGGCCCCTTTCACCAGGCGGATCATCAGGCGACGGCGGCTGCGGCTGGCCAGGTCAATCAGGTAATCAATGACGAACGGGCAGCGCTTCTGGTAGGCCTGGATCACGAAGCCAATGCCGTTCCAGCCCGCCAGCTCCGGTTCGAAGCACAGTTTTTCCAGCAGATCGAGGGAGATCTCCAGACGGTCGGCCTCTTCGGCGTCGATGTTGATGCCGATATCATACTGGCGCGCCAGCAGGGTCAGGGACTTCAGGCGCGGGTAGAGCTCTTCCATTACCCGATCGTACTGCGCGCGGCTGTAGCGCGGGTGCAGGGCGGAAAGCTTAATGGAGATGCCCGGGCCTTCATAAATACCGCGACCGTTGGACGCTTTACCGATGGCGTGGATCGCCTGCTGGTAAGAAACCATGTAGGCCTGCGCGTCGGCGGCGGTCAGCGCCGCTTCGCCCAGCATGTCGTAGGAGTAGCGGAAACCTTTATCTTCCAGCTTGCGGGCGTTCGCCAGCGCTTCGGCAATGGTTTCCCCGGTGACGAACTGCTCGCCCATCAGACGCATCGCCATGTCCACGCCCTTGCGGATCAGCGGCTCGCCGCTCTTGCCGATGATGCGGTTCAGGGAGCGGGAGAGGTTGGCTTCGTTATGGGTCGAGACCAGTTTGCCGGTGAACAGCAGGCCCCAGGTCGCGGCGTTGACAAACAGCGACGGGCTGCGGCCAATGTGCGAATGCCAGTTGCCGTTACTGATCTTGTCGCGGATCAGCGCGTCGCGGGTGGCTTTATCCGGAATACGCAGCAGCGCTTCCGCCAGGCACATCAGCGCCACGCCTTCCTGTGAGGAGAGGGAAAACTCCTGCAGCAGACCCTGAACCATCCCGGCGCGGCCGGTGGCGGTTTTCTGGTTACGCAGTTTGTCAGCCAGCTGGTACGCCAGGCTGTGCGCCTGTGCGGCAATAGCTTCCGGCAGACGGGCCTGCTCCAGCAGCATCGGTACGGCGTCGGTTTCGGCGCGACGGTACGCACCGGTGATGGCGGCACGGCTGACGGACTGCGGCAGGATCTGCTCGGCGAATTCGAGGAACGGCTGATGGCTTTCATCGCCAGCGGCAGGCGCGTCCTCGCTTTCATTGGCGGCACCGGCGAGCAGGGCAGGCAGCTCCGGCAGGCCCTCGTCGCTCTCGAGTCTTTCGAGATAGTTAAAAATCGCCTGCTTAATTAACCAGTGCGGCGTGCGATCAATGCGGGTTGCTGCGGTCTTAATCCGTTCGCGGGTCGCGTCATCCAGCTTAACCCCCATGGTGGTCATACCCATGCCAAAGCTCCTGTTGTGCTTTCATCGTGTTTGGTCGTTAGCGTGAAATATCCACCATGTTGCAACTTTGTGCAACCGTGTTAAATGTGACCTGGTTTGCAACCCAGAAAATGAATGGATTGTTAACGAATGGTTAGCTGGAAAAACGTGCTGGCTTTGTCGCGGAAAGCCTGGTTTTATGCGGGAGTTAACACTTTTCAAAGGTGCAACCCGTAAAAGCGTGAGCGAGTGCAACCTATAGGAAACTCGTATCAAACCGGGGATGAAATTGATGTAAATGCAGTGTTAAATCGTTTGTCAGCGGAGGGCGCATACGGCAGGATAGCGCGCCCAACCGAAACACAAGATACCGTCACCTCGTTCCGGTGATCATATAACAAGGCAACCCGGATGGTTGTCGCTCGACACTTTTGGAGAATTTGAATGGCAATTAGCACACCGATGCTGGTGACATTTCTCGTTTATATTTTTGGCATGATCCTGATAGGGTTTTTGGCGTGGCGTTCCACGAAAAACTTTGACGATTACATTCTGGGCGGACGCAGTTTAGGCCCGATGGTGACCGCACTCTCCGCGGGCGCATCGGACATGAGCGGATGGCTGCTGATGGGTCTGCCGGGTGCGATTTTTATCTCCGGTATCTCTGAAAGCTGGATCGCCATCGGTCTGACCGTGGGCGCGTGGATCAACTGGAAGCTGGTGGCGGGCCGTCTGCGCGTGCATACCGAGGCTAACAATAATGCCCTGACGCTGCCGGACTACTTCACCGGACGCTTTGAAGATAACAGCCGCATTCTGCGCATTATCTCTGCCGTGGTTATCCTCCTGTTCTTTACCATCTACTGTGCCTCCGGCATCGTGGCGGGCGCGCGCCTGTTCGAAAGCACCTTCGGCATGAGCTACGAAACCGCCCTGTGGGCCGGTGCGGCGGCGACCATCCTCTATACCTTCGTGGGCGGGTTCCTGGCGGTAAGCTGGACCGACACCGTGCAGGCGAGCCTGATGATCTTTGCCCTGATCCTGACCCCGGTGATTGTGATTTTCACCGTTGGCGGCTTTGGCGAATCGCTGGAAGTGATCAAGCAGAAGAGCATTGAAAACGTCGACATGCTGAAAGGGCTGAACTTTGTCGCCATCGTCTCCCTGATGGGCTGGGGCCTGGGCTACTTCGGTCAGCCGCACATTCTGGCGCGCTTTATGGCGGCAGATTCTCATCACACCATCGTTCATGCGCGTCGCATCAGCATGACGTGGATGATTTTGTGTCTGGCGGGCGCGTGTGCGGTCGGTTTCTTCGGTATCGCCTACTTTAATAACAACCCGGCGCAGGCGGGCGCGGTGAACCAGAACGCCGAGCGCGTGTTCATCGAACTGGCGCAGATTCTGTTTAACCCGTGGATTGCCGGTATTCTGCTCTCTGCGATCCTGGCGGCGGTGATGTCCACCCTGAGCTGTCAGCTGCTGGTCTGCTCCAGTGCAATCACCGAAGACCTCTATAAGGCCTTCCTGCGTAAAAACGCGAGCCAGAAAGAGCTGGTGTGGGTAGGGCGCTTTATGGTGCTGCTGGTGGCGCTGGTGGCGATTGCGCTGGCGGCCAACCCGGAAAACCGCGTGCTGGGTCTCGTGAGCTACGCGTGGGCGGGCTTCGGTGCGGCGTTTGGTCCGGTCGTCCTGTTCTCCGTCATGTGGTCCCGTATGACCCGTAACGGCGCGCTGGCGGGGATGATTATCGGTGCGGTGACCGTTATCGTCTGGAAACAGTTCGCCTGGCTGGGCCTGTACGAAATCATTCCTGGCTTCATCTTCGGCAGCATCGGTATCGTGGTCTTCAGCCTGCTGGGTAAAGCACCGTCTGCCTCCATGCAGAAACGCTTTGCGGAAGCCGACGCGCATTACCACTCCGCGCCGCCGTCTAAGCTGCAGCCGGAATAATTTTCTCACGCAGTACCGTAGGCCGGGTAAGCGCAAGCGCCACCCGGCTTTTTTCTTGCCAAAATCCGTCTTTTCCTGTGATATCCATGTGCTTATAACAATGAGGATAGCGAAGCATGACAATCAAAACAGGGTTAATGGCGGCGGCATTATTGATGCTGGCGGGCTGCAACGCGCCATCGCAACACGCGGCGGTGGAGACCTGCAAAGCGGATAGCCAGATGCAGCAAACCACGCTCTATTTCGGCTTAAACCGTCCTGCCGGGGCGCAGATTACCAGCAACGAGTGGCAGCAGTTTGTTGACCAGGACGTGACGCCGCGCTTTCGCGATGGCTTAACGGTGTTTGATGCCCGCGGGCAGTGGCTGGGGAACGACGGAAAAGTGGCGCGCGAGCCAAGCAAGGCGCTGATGCTGATCCACGGTAAAGATGCGCAGAGCGAGAAGAACATCGAAGCGTTACGCGGGATTTATAAGTCCCGCTTCGCGCAGGAGTCGGTGATGCGTGTCGATCAGCCGGTGTGCGTGCAGTTTTAATGAAAACGGCGGGAATTCCCGCCGTTGTTGTTTTGTAGGCCGGGATCGCTGCGCGCCACCCGGCATTGCATCAGAGCACCAACCCCGCAAAGCTCGCCGACAGCAAACTCACCAGCGTCGCGCCGTACACCAGACGCAGCCCGAAACGCGATACCACGTTACCCTGCTGCTCGTTCAGGCCCTTAATCGCCCCGGCCACGATGCCGATGGAGGCAAAGTTCGCGAACGAGACGAGGAAGACGGATAAAATCCCCAGCCCGCGCGGGGACATCTGGTGGGCTATTTTCTGCAGCTCAATCATCGCCACAAATTCATTCGCCACCAGCTTGGTCGCCATAATGCTGCCCGCGTTTAAGGCATCGCTCAGCGGAATCCCTACCAGCCACGCCAGGGGATAAAATACATAGCCCAGGATCTGCTGGAAGCTCATGCCAAATACGCTGGAGAAGAGGGCATTAACGGCGCTAATAAGCGCGATAAAGCCAATCAGCATCGCCAGAATAATCATCGCCACCTTAAAACCGGCCAGAATATACTCGCCGAGCATCTCGAAGAAGCTCTGGGATTCATGCAGTTTTTCGAGCTTAACATCCGGTTCCGCTTCCGGGCGCGCCGGGTTGATGACTGAGAGGATAATAAAGGTGCTGAACATGTTGAGAATCAGCGCCGCGACGACATATTTGGCGTCGAGCATGGTCATATACGCCCCGACAATCGACAGGGAAACCGTCGACATGGCCGTGGCCGCCATGGTGAACAGACGACGCGAGGAGAGATCGCCCAGCACGCCTTTGTAGGCAATGAAGTTTTCCGACTGGCCGAGGATCAGCGAGCTCACCGCGTTAAAGGATTCCAGCTTGCCCATACCGTTCAGTTTTGACAGCAGCGTACCGATTACCCGAATAAAAATTGGCAGGATCCGCCAGTGCTGAAGAATACCGATCAGTGCGGAAATAAAAATAATCGGACAAAGCACGCCGAGGAAAATGAACGCCAGCCCTTTTTCACCCATACCGCCAAAGACGAAATTGGTGCCTTCGCCAGCAAATTTGAGCAGTGACTCAAAAAATCCTGAGACGTATTTAATCAGGAATAACCCGCTTTCGGCGTGCAGGAAAAAGAACGCCAGCGCAATTTCAATAACAATCAGCTGTAAAACAAAACGAACCCGAATTTTCCGGCGGTCAAAACTCGTAAGCCAGGCGAGCGCAAGAATAATCACCAGCGCCAGCAGGAAATGGACAATTTTAAACATGGTTTATTTTCAGTTAGGTTGTGAGGCGGATATTTAGCCACAGCCCTGAATCAGCGTAAATGGGCATTTTCGTTATAACTTATAAACCTGAACGTTACGTACGTCACTATTATCAGGCTTTGCGTTTACAACTCGTCATCAAAACACCGCACATTTCGCTTGTTTTTCTTTCCGTCGTAATGATAATCACTATCACAAGAATTTACCTTTCTTTGCATCAGTTGACCGCGATAAACATTTAAGGTGTCGGCATGTTTGTTCCATTTCTCATTATGTTACGTGAAGGGCTCGAAGCCGCCCTTATCGTGAGCCTCATCGCCAGTTATCTGAAGCGAACCCAGCGCGGGCGGTGGATTGGCGTCATGTGGGTCGGGGTATTCCTTGCCGCGGCGCTCTGCCTGGGCCTGGGCATTCTCATTAACGAAACCACCGGCGAGTTCCCGCAGAAAGAGCAGGAGCTGTTTGAAGGTATCGTGGCCGTGATTGCGGTGGTGATCCTCACCTGGATGGTGTTCTGGATGCGTAAAGTCTCGCGTAACGTGAAGGTGCAGCTGGAGCAGGCGGTGGATAACGCGCTGCAGAAGGGGAACAACCACGGCTGGGCGCTCATTATGATGGTCTTTTTCGCCGTCGCGCGTGAAGGGCTGGAGTCTGTTTTCTTCCTGCTGGCAGCGTTTCAGCAGGATGTGGGGATCTGGCCGCCGCTGGGGGCCGTGCTGGGCCTCGCCACGGCCGTGGTGCTCGGCTTCCTGCTGTACTGGGGCGGTATCCGCCTGAACCTGGGCGCCTTCTTCAAGTGGACCAGCCTGTTTATTCTGCTGGTGGCGGCGGGTCTGGCGGCTGGGGCGATTCGCGCCTTCCATGAAGCGGGCCTGTGGAACCATTTCCAGGACGTGGCGTTTGACCTCAGCAACGTTCTCTCCACGCACTCTCTGACCGGAACCCTGCTCGAAGGTATCTTCGGCTATCAGGAAACGCCGAGCGTCAGCGAGGTGGCGATGTACTTCATTTATCTGGTTCCGGCGCTGGTGCTGTTCGCAATGCCGCCGCGTACCGGCACGCAGGCGTCGCGCGTTGCGCCGTAATTTTTGATTTAGTGACAACATACTTTTAAAGGGAAGAGTCATGGCAATTCAGTTCCGTCGTAGTGCGTTATGCGCAGGCATTGCCGCGCTGTTCGCTTCTGCTTTCTCCGCCTGGGGCGCGGATGTTCCTCAGGTCAAAGTCACCGTCAATGATAAGCAGTGTGAGCCGATGACCCTCACGGTGAACAGCGGCAAAACCCAGTTTATTATTCAGAACCACAGCCAGAAGGCGCTGGAGTGGGAGATCCTGAAAGGCGTTCTGGTGGTGGAAGAGCGTGAAAATATCGCCCCTGGCTTTAGCCAGAAGATGACCGCCAACCTGCAGCCGGGCGAGTATGAGATGACCTGCGGCCTGCTGACCAACCCGAAAGGGAAGCTCATCGTCAAAGGTGAAGCGACGGCCGATGCGGCGAAAGGCGCTGCGGTGCTGAGCCTGGGCGATGCAATTACCGCGTATAAGGCGTACGTCACGAAAGAGACGGCGGAGCTGGCGACGGCAACTAAAGCCTTTACCGATGCGGTGAAGGCCGGGGATATCGAAAAAGCGAAATCCCTCTATGCGCCAACCCGTCAGCACTACGAGCGCATCGAGCCGATCGCCGAGCTGTTCTCTGACCTTGATGGCAGCATCGATGCCCGTGAAGATGATTTCGAGCAGAAGGCTGCCGATCCGAAATTCACCGGTTTCCACCGTCTGGAGAAAGCCCTGTTTGGCGACAACACCACCAAAGGGATGGAGAAATACGCTGAGCAGCTGAACAGCGACGTGCTGGAGCTGCAAAAGCGCATCAGCGAGCTGGCCTTCCCGCCGTCTAAAGTGGTGGGCGGCGCGGCCGGTCTGATTGAAGAAGTGGCCGCGAGCAAAATCAGCGGCGAAGAAGATCGCTACAGCCATACCGACCTGTGGGACTTCCAGGCAAACGTCGACGGCGCGCAGAAAATTGTTAACCTGCTGCGTCCTCAGCTGCAGAAAGAGAACGGCGAGCTGCTGGCCAAGGTGGACGCCAACTTCAAAAAGGTCGACACCATTCTGGCGAAGTACCGTACCAAAGACGGCTTTGAAACCTACGACAAGCTGACCGATGCCGACCGTAACGCGCTAAAAGGCCCGATTACCGCCCTGGCGGAAGATCTCTCCCTGCTGCGTGGCGTACTGGGTCTGGACTAAGCACGATGAATAAGCATAACGAGAGCGACGTGGCAGAGCCCTCACGTCGTCGGCTGTTAAAAGGGGTAGGGGCGCTGGGAGGCGCGCTTGCTCTGGCTGGCGGGTGTCCGGTGGCGCACGCGGCGAAACCGCAAAGCGCGCCCGGCACGCTGTCACCCAACGCCCGCATGGAGACGCAGCCGTTTTATGGCGAGCATCAGGCGGGCATTCTGACGCCGCAGCAGGCGTCGATGATGCTGGTGGCCTTTGATTCGCTGGCCAGCGATAAAGCCGATCTGGAACGCCTGTTCCGCCTGCTGACGACGCGCATCGCGTTTCTGACCGCCGGTGGACCGGCGCCCGATACGCCGAACCCGCGTCTGCCGCCAATGGACTCCGGCATTCTGGGGCCTTTCATCGCCCCGGATAACCTGACCATTACCGTTTCGCTGGGTGAATCGCTGTTTGACGCGCGCTACGGGCTGGCAAAACAGAAGCCGAAGGCGCTGCAAAAAATGACGCGTTTCCCGAATGATTCCCTGGACGCCGCCCTCTGCCACGGCGATCTGCTTCTGCAGATTTGCGCCAATACGCAGGACACGGTAATCCACGCCCTGCGCGACATCATTAAGCACACGCCGGATCTGCTGAGCGTGCGCTGGAAGCGGGAAGGGTTTATCTCTGACCACGCCGCCCGCAGCAAAGGGAAAGAGACACCGGTGAACCTGCTGGGCTTCAAGGACGGCACGGCCAACCCGGACAGCCATGATAGTGCGCTCATGAAGGAGGTGGTGTGGGTCACTGCCGATCAGGGCGAACCGGCATGGGCGGTCGGCGGTAGCTATCAGGCGGTGCGCATTATTCAGTTCCACGTGGAGTTCTGGGACCGCACGCCGCTCAAAGAGCAGCAGACGATCTTCGGTCGCGATAAGCAAAGCGGGGCGCCGCTCGGCATGAAGAACGAGCATGATGTGCCTGACTACGCCCGCGATCCGAATGGCGACGTGATTGCGCTGGACAGCCATATTCGTCTGGCCAATCCGCGTACCAAAGAGACGCAGTCCAGTCTGATGATGCGTCGGGGATACAGCTACTCGCTCGGCGTGACCAATTCCGGTCAGCTCGATATGGGGCTGCTGTTCGTCTGCTATCAGCACGATCTGGAAAAGGGCTTCCTGACCGTGCAGAAGCGGCTCAACGGCGAAGCGCTGGAAGAGTACATTAAACCCATCGGCGGCGGCTATTTCTTTGCCCTGCCAGGCGTGCGCGACAGCAACGCGTATCTCGCTCAAGGTCTTATTGAAGCCTGATAATTGTCCCTGCGACGATTCGCAGGGACATTATTTTTTCATATGACTATCCTGCTGTTATATTTCTGTAATATTTCTATATGAGACTGATTTCAACTGTAGGGACAGTCCTAAAAGTTGCATTCAGGTAAAATAAATGTTGCATTTATGATAACTCCTGATGTACTTAAGATAAGACAGCGGTAGTTCCCGGCAGTGATGCTGAATCACTATGGAGATCGCGAATGGTTGCGTCCTGTACTGGACAAGGTAAACATAACAACCGCAGCACCCGGCGCGGAGGCTCAGACTCCGGCAGCGATTTCCTCACCACTAAATTTTCCCCCCTCCCTCAAGAATCTGATTCGACCGACGTGCAGAACGGTGCGCGTAGCTGTTCCGTATCGTCATCCGATAGTGCAAGCAATGGCTTACAAGGAAGCCAACCCTCTGATGTTCGTGCGCATAATCGTGCCGACGCTGGCGCGTGTGATGAATACCAACAACTCAAGGTGCTATCCATGGGAAGACAAAAAGCAGTGATCAAAGCTCGTCGCGAAGCAAAACGTGTGCTGAGACGGGATTCACGTAGCCATAAACAGCGTGAAGAAGAATCGGTCACCTCGCTTGTGCAGATGAGTGGCGTAGAAGCAATTGGCATGGCCCGTGACAGCCGTGATAATTCTCCAATTGTGGCGCGCAATGAGGCTCAGGCGCACTACCTGAATGCTATCGAGAGTAAACAGCTCATCTTTGCAACCGGTGAAGCCGGATGCGGGAAAACCTGGATCAGTGCAGCCAAAGCGGCGGAAGCGCTGATCCATAAGGACGTGGAAAGAATCATTGTTACCCGTCCGGTACTGCAGGCTGATGAAGATCTCGGCTTCTTGCCCGGTGACATTTCGGAGAAGTTTGCCCCGTACTTCAGGCCCGTCTATGACGTGCTGGTGAAGCGGCTGGGTGCATCCTTTATGCAGTACTGCCTGCGGCCAGAGATTGGCAAGGTGGAAATCGCGCCGTTCGCCTACATGCGCGGACGTACATTTGAAAATGCGGTCGTCATTCTTGACGAGGCTCAGAACGTGACCGCTGCGCAAATGAAGATGTTTTTAACGCGCCTCGGGGAGAACGTGACGGTTATCGTTAACGGCGATATTACCCAGTGTGACCTGCCGTCCGGCGTGAAATCCGGACTGAGCGACGCGATGTCACGTTTTGAGGAAGATGAGATGATTGGGGTGGTACGCTTCACCAAAGATGACTGCGTGCGCTCGGCGCTCTGCCAGCGCACGCTGCAAGCGTATTACTGAGTGTGCAGTTGCGTTCAAGGCCCGGGAAACCGGGCTTTGTTTTATGTGCAGGCATGTTGTCGGGTGGCGCTGCGCTTACCCGACCTACAATACTGCATGCGTGCAATATGCGAAAAAAAAGCCCGCATTTTCATGCGAGCTCTTCTTTAAAGATGGCGGTGAGGGGGGGATTCGAACCCCCGATACGTTGCCGTATACACACTTTCCAGGCGTGCTCCTTCAGCCACTCGGACACCTCACCATATTGTTTTGCTGCCTGACCGCTTGGGGGGCAACGGGGCGCTACTATAGGGAGTTGCGCTGACACGGTCAAGCAGATTTTCAGCTTTAGTGCCTGTTCGGTTAAGCAATAATCAGCTCCACGGTTTTTACGCCGCGGAGCAGGGGATTAACGCTGTGAATCGAGCACTTCGCTGTTTTTAATCACTTCCTGCGCTTTGCTGTAGCTTTCGATCAGCAGCTGATAAGCCGGGAAGATGTGGGTGTACACTTCCGCCCACTCCGCCGCATCTTCACGGTTCCAGGTACGCTGGATCTCAGAGGCCACCGCCGCCGTATCCATCGGGACCACACCGGCCTGTACAACGCGCGCCAGCGTGATCTCCTGCGCCATTTTGCTGTAGGTGCCGGAGGCATCAATCACCGCAAACACCTTATACCCGTCCGCAACCGCGCTGATCGACGGGAAGGCCATGCAGACGCTGGTAATGGTACCCGCAATGATCAACGTCTTACGCCCGGTGGCTTTTACCGCCGCCACGAATTCCGGGTTATCCCAGGCGTTGATCTCGCCTTTGCGGGCAACATATTGCGCATGCGGCGCGTTGGCGTGGATCTCCGGGATAAGCGGTCCGTTCGGCCCTTGCGGGACGGATGCGGTGGTGATCACCGGGATCTTCGCCAGGGTAGCGATTTTTGCCAGCGCTGCCGCACGGGCACGCAGTTCCGGCATTGGCATATCACCAACGGTCTGGAACAGACCGCTCTGGTGATCGATAAGGAGCATCACAGCATCGTTCACATCGATGACCGGACGGGTTCCATTAAAGTTCGCAGGTGTAGACATGTTCTTCTCCTTTATTACGTTCAGAGCTGGCCGAAGCGGCCGGAATTGAAATCACGAATGGCTTCGTTGATTTCGGCTTTACTGTTCATCACAAACGGGCCGTAGCCCACGATCGGTTCATTCAGCGGCTCGCCGGCCATCAGCAGCACTTTTGCATCGCTGTTCGCTTCCAGGTGCAGTTTGTCGCCTTCCTGACTTAACACGACCAGCTGGGCTTCACCCGCCTGAGCGGTACCGTTTACCGTGATGCTGCCTTCAAGCACGACCAGCGCCGTGCTCCAGCCTTCCGGCTGAGCGAGCGTCAGATGGCTTCCCTGGTTCAGCGCGATGTCCCAGACGTTGAGCGGCGAGAAAGTGTGCGCCGGGCCGGTCACCGTGTCGTAGCGACCGGCAATAACCCGCAGCGTTCCACCGTCGTCAGGCAGCGTCACTACCGGGATGTCGGCTTTCGTAATGCTCTGGTAGCCCGGTGCGGCCATCTTGTCTTTCGCCGGCAGGTTGACCCAAAGCTGCATCATTTTGAGTTCTCCGCCTTTTTGCGAGAACGCGCTGGAGTGGAACTCCTCGTGCAAAATGCCTGCGCCGGCGGTCATCCACTGCACGTCCCCGGGGCCAATGACGCCGCCTTTCCCCGTGGAGTCGCGATGCTCCACTTCACCGGCATAGACGAGAGTGACCGTTTCAAAACCCCGGTGAGGGTGTTGGCCTACGCCGCGTTTCGCACCGTCTGCCGGAAAGGTGTATGGGCCCGCGTAGTCCAGCAGCAGGAACGGGCTGAGCGGCTCGCCGTGCGTCTGATAGGAGAACATTGAACGGACCGGGAAACCGTCGCCCACCCAGTGCTGACGAGGAGCGGTATAAACGCCAGTGATGTTTTTCATGATTAACTCCTGATGTTCTGTTGATGTAATTAGCTTATATTCAGGGTTAATATCCCGGTAGATAGTGAAAATGGCATTCACTGTTCTGAAAATAGAACGATGAGGATTTATGCAGGATCTCAATGACTTCGTCTGGTTTGTGAAGGTAGTGGAGTACGGGGGGTTTGCGGCGGCGGGAAGGGCGCTTGACCAACCCAAGTCCAAACTGAGCCGCAGGATCGCGCAGCTGGAGGAGCGGCTTGGCGTACGGTTGATACAGCGCACGACGCGGCAGTTTACGGTGACGGAAGTGGGGCACACTTTCTATCAGCACTGTAAGGCAATGCTGATAGAAGCAGAAGCGGCAGAGGAGGCCGTTGCTGCGCTGCAGGCTGAGCCGCGCGGCGTCGTCAGGATCACCTGTCCCGTCACGTTACTGCACGTCCACGTGGGACCGATGCTGGCGCGGTTTATGGCGCGCTACCCCGGGATTAATCTCCAGCTTGAGGCCACCAATCGTCGGGTCGATCTTGTTGGCGAAGGTATTGATGTGGCTATCCGCGTGCGTCCGCGTCCGTTTGATGACAGCGATCTGGTGTTAAGGGTGCTGGCTGACAGGGGGCATTGCCTGGTGGCAAGTCCGCAGTTGATTGAACGTATGGGTAAACCGCGAATGCCTTCCGAGCTCAGTGAATGGCCTGGATTAAGTATGGGGGCCGGTAAACAGGTGCATAAATGGGAGCTCAGTGGTCCAGAAGGGGCGAAAGCGGAGATCCACTACGCACCGCGCTTTATTACCACCGACATGCTGGCATTGCGGGAAGCAGCGATGGCGGGCGTGGGCGTTGTACAGTTGCCGATATTGATGGTGAAGGATCAGCTTGCGTCAGGGGAACTGGTACGGGTGCTGGACGCGTGGGAACCCCGACGGGAAGTGATTCACGCGGTTTATCCTTCGCGGCGCGGCATGCTGCCGTCGGTCAGGACGCTGGTGGATTTTCTGACTGAAGAGTATGCGAAGATGGTGGAGGAGTAGCTTTTTGTAGGTCGGGTAAGCGCAGCGCCACCCGACATAAAGAGCGCAGGGAGTTTCAAGGTTCGAATTCCCCCCTTTCGGAGAATATAAAAGAAAAAAGCCCGTACTTTCGTACGAGCTCTCATCTCGAATATGGCGGTGAGGGGGGATTGACTCGCTTCGCTCGCCCTGCGGGCAGCCTGTTCGCGACGCTCACAGTCTGTCCAACTGGCTGTCGCCAGTTGTCGAACCCCGGTCGGGGATTCTCATCCCCCCTGCATGCGTGCAATATGCGAAAAAAAAGCCCGCATTTTCATGCGAGCTCTTCTTTAAATATGGCGGTGAGGGGGGGATTCGAACCCCCGATACGTTGCCGTATACACACTTTCCAGGCGTGCTCCTTCAGCCACTCGGACACCTCACCATATTGTCATCCCGTTGTTGACGGGACGGGCGCTAATGTAAGGAAAAGCCGAACTGCCGTCAACTCACTTTTTCAGTAATTTAGCGCGTTTAGACAAACTTCAGGCAACATGATTCTTAATTGTGCTGAAAGCGTCTTTTTTATCAGCAACACAGCCGCGCAATAAATTTGTTATGCTGACAACCTCGTTAAAAAGCAAAATAAATCAGCGCAATAAAAGGCAGGAATGACTATGGATATACTTTTCTATCACCCCACGTTTGATACGGCCTACTGGATCGAGGCGCTCACGGCAGCTTTACCCGGGGCACGCGTTCGCGAGTGGAAGCGTGGAGATAACGAACATGCTGACTATGCGCTGGTCTGGCATCCGCCGGTAGAAATGCTCCAGGGCCGTAAGCTGAAGGCCGTTTTTGCCCTGGGGGCGGGCGTGGATTCCATTCTGAGCAAGCTGAAGGCGCACCCTGACATGCTGCCGGAAGCGATTCCCCTGTTCCGCCTGGAAGATACCGGCATGGGCCAGCAGATGCAGGAATATGCCGTCAGCCAGGTGCTGCACTGGTTCCGCCGTTTTGATGACTATCAGGCCTTTAAACAGCAGGCCCACTGGGAGCCGCTGCCGGATTACCGTCGCGAAGACTTTACCATCGGCATCCTCGGTGCGGGCGTGCTGGGCTCAAAAGTGGCTGAAGCTCTCGCTCCGTGGGGCTTCCCGCTGCGCTGCTGGAGCCGCAGCCGTAAGGACTATCCGGGCGTAGAGAGCTTTGCCGGCACGGATGAGCTTCCGGCCTTTCTGAACGGCACGCGCGTGCTGATCAACCTGCTGCCCAACACGGCGGAAACGGTAGGGATCATCAATGAAACCTTGCTCAACCAGTTAGCCGATCAGAGCTACCTGATGAACCTGGCGCGCGGGGTGCATCTGGTCGAGCCCGATCTGCTGAAGGCGCTGGACAGCGGAAAGCTAAAAGGCGCCATGCTGGATGTCTATAGCCGTGAGCCGCTGCCGGTGGAAAGCCTGCTGTGGGCACATCCGCGCGTGGCGATGACTCCGCACGTGGCCGCCGTGACGCGTCCGGCAGAAGCGGTGGCGTACATATCCCATACCATCAGCGAAATGGAGAAGGGTAACGCGGTCACCGGCCAGGTTGACAGACAGCGCGGCTACTGAGAGAAACCCGGCGTTCGCCGGGTTTTTGCTAATATTCGCCGCTGATAACTGCTATCCTTTGGAAAAACCGCAGAGGAGAGAGAGATGTATCCCGTTGACCTGCATATGCACACCGTCGCCAGTACCCACGCGTATAGCAACCTCCATGATTATATCGCCCAGGCGAAGCTGAAAGGCATTAAGCTGTTCGCGATCACCGATCATGGTCCGGACATGGCGGATGCGCCGCACTACTGGCATTTTGTGAATATGCGGATCTGGCCACGTCTGGTGGACGGCATTGGGATACTCCGCGGCATCGAGGCGAATATCAAAAATACCGACGGTGAGATCGACTGCACCGGGCCGATGCTGACGTCTCTGGATCTTATCCTCGCCGGTTTCCACGAGCCGGTTTTTGCACCTCAGGATAAAGAGACCAACACCGCGGCGATGATTGCCACCATTGCCAGCGGCAATGTGCACATTATCAGCCACCCCGGCAACCCGAAGTACCCGATTGATATTCAGGCTGTCGCGCAGGCGGCAGCGAAGCACCGCGTGGCGCTGGAGATTAACAACTCCTCCTTTGTTCACTCGCGCAAGGGCAGTGAAGCCAACTGCCGCGAAGTGGCCGCCGCCGTACGCGATGCGGGCGGCATGGTGGCGTTGGGTTCGGATTCCCATACCGCCTTTACGCTGGGTGATTTCAGCGAGTGCCTGAAAGTGCTCAATGACGTTAACTTCCCGGAAGCGCAAATCCTGAACGTGACTCCGCGCCGCATGCTCGATTTCCTCGAATCGCGCGGCATGGAGCCGATTGCCGAATTTGCCGATCTTTAATTGTGTAATGGAATAATAAAAATGAACGAGTTTTCCATCCTTTGCCGCGTGCTGGGTACGCTCTATTATCGCCAGCCGCAAGACCCGCTGTTGGTTCCGCTCTTTACGTTAATTCGTGAAGGTAAGCTGGCGGAGAACTGGCCGCTGGAACAGGATGATTTACTGGCGCGTCTGCAAAAAAGCTGCGACATGCAGCAGATTGCGACCGATTACAATGCGCTGTTCGTCGGCGATGAGTGCCGCGTTTCGCCATACCGTTCTGCCTGGCAGGAAGAGGCGACGGAAGCGGAAGTCCGTGCTTTCCTCTCCACGCGCGGTATGCCGCTGAGCGATACGCCTGCGGATCATATCGGTACGCTGCTGCTGGCCGCTTCCTGGATTGAAGATAACGCCGGGGATGATGAGAACGAAGCTATCGAAACGCTTTTCGAAACGTACCTGCTGCCGTGGGTCGGAACATTCCTTGGGAAAGTCGAAGCCCACGCCGCCTCGCCATTCTGGAGAACGCTGGCACCGCTGACCCGCGACGCAATTGCGGCGATGTGGGATGAGCTGGAAGAAGAGAACGAATAGTGACTTAGATCACATAAATCCTGCAACGCCGAATTTCAATTTGCACATAATGTGCTTCTGATCGCATTTCTATGGTGCGCTTCTGCTAAGATGCGCGCCATGAACATATTACTTTGTATCGCAATAACAACGGGCATTCTCTCCGGGCTCTGGGGATGGGTGGCCGTGTCTCTCGGATTGCTCAGCTGGGCTGGATTCCTTGGCTGTACGGCCTATTTCGCCTGCCCGCAGGGGGGCGTCAAAGGGCTCTTTATCTCAGGCTGCACGCTAATGAGCGGGGTGATCTGGGCGCTGGTGATCATGAAAGGCAGCGCGCTGGCGCCGCATCTGGAGATGCTGGGGTACATCATGACGGGCGTTGTTGCCTTCCTGATGTGTATTCAGGCTAAGCATCTCCTGCTTTCGTTTGTGCCGGGCACCTTTATCGGGGCGTGCGCGACCTTTGCAGGGCAGGGTGACTGGAAGCTGGTCGTTCCTTCTCTGGCGCTGGGATTGCTGTTTGGCTATGCCATGAAAAACAGCGGTCTTTGGCTGGCGTCGCGGCGGGAAAAAGCGCAAGACATCACGGCGGTGAGCGAATAAAAAAAGGCGAGATAATCATCTCGCCTTTTTTATGCGCTTCCTGTCAGGATTCCGGAGGGACTGACATATCGCGGTATTTCACCAGTATCGGGTTCTGCACGTCTGCTTTGTTTTGCAGATCCCACAGCCCGCGGTCAATACCGTCGTTGATTAAGAAGATCACGCCGGTTTCAATGGCCGACATCAGACACATCATGACCGGCTCGTTAGAGGTGTAGCCAATTTCACCCTCCAGCAAACGCTGGTAATCGATGAAGCGGAATACCCCTGCCTGAACTTCATAAGAGAGGATGGTTTTGCTGGTGTTCACCGAAGAGAGCACTTCGCCTGTACTGACGTTGACCACACGCAGGTTAACGGCGATTTGGTCGAGCTGGTACTGGGTATCCGCACCGATACCGAAGTACCGCGCGCCCGCACCACCCGATTTAACGTTACTTTCGTAACCAATAATCGATCCTTCAATCATCACGTTCGCTGCCGCCAGAGATTCCAGAGGCGTGCGGTTATTGGCCGCGACGGTACCATTCTCCTGTGCGGCACGAATGATTTTCCGTTCATTCAACAGGTTCTGAAGACCCTGACGTTCCAGCGGAATAAACCAGTGCGAATCCTTGAGCGCGGTAACCAGCATCGCGGTGGCACTTTGCGGCACGGCCGTGGAGAAGTTACTTGCCGGGTAAGGCTTAAATTGCCCGGTTTCATCCTGAATGTTGTATACGGAGACAAATATTTTCCCCGTTGGAGCAGGTAAATGCGTTAAATCACGATAACTCTGGGCCCGAGGCATTAATGTTGGTTTTGCAGCTTCTTTAGGTGGAGCAGTTAAACAACCGCTCAATAAGCACACTGCAACAAATATCAGGAAGCGCTGCATGATCGTTGTCCTTATTTAGGGAAGGTGCGAATAAGTCCGAGATGTGAGATCATCGTGTTGTAACCTGAACCCAGAATGAGTAACCGGATGAGCCAGCAACTGACTTTTGCCGACAGTGAGTTTTCCAGTAAACGCCGCCAGACCCG